>DATHZU010000001.1:0-3771 GCA_035458445.1 Thermohalobaculum sp.
AGGATCAGCAGATGCGGCGCGTCCAGCGCCGCCAGGGTCAGCAGCAGCCGCGCCTTCTGACCGCCCGAAAGCTTGCCGACCGGCGTATCTGCCAGATCCGCGCCCGTGCCGCCATTGGCCAGCATCGCCCGCAGCTTTTGCTGCGGCGCATCGGGGCGCAGCCGCCGGATATGGGCGATGGGGGTCTCGGCCGTGATCAGCTCGTCGGTCTGGTGCTGGGCGAAATAGCCGATCCTCAGCTTGCCCGAGACCTTGCGCCGACCGGTCATCGGCGCCAGCCGGCCCGAGATGATCTTGGCCAGCGTCGACTTGCCCTGGCCGTTCGCGCCCAGCAGCGCGATGCGGTCATCCTGGTCGATGCGCAGGTCCAGCCGCGACAGCACCACCCGCCCGTCATAGCCGGCGCTCGCATCCTCGATCAGCATCAGGGGCGGCGCCAGCTCCTCAGGGTCGGGCAGGACAATGGGCGGCACCGAGCTTTCGATTGCCGCCGCGATCGGCTCCATCCGCTCCAGCATCTTCAGCCGCGACTGCGCCTGGCGCGCCTTCGAGGCCTTGTAGCGGAACCGGTCGACAAAGGCCTGCATATGGGCGCGCTCGGCCTGCTGCTTCTTGGCCATGGCCGATTGCAGCGCCAGTTTCTCGCGCCGCACCCGGTCGAATGTGTCGTAGCCGCCGGAATACAGCGTCAGCCTCTTCTCGTGCAGATGCAGGATACCGCCCACCGCCCGGTTCAGCAGCCCCCGGTCGTGGCTGATGATCAGCATGGTGTGGGGGTATTTGGCGAGATACCCTTCCAGCCAGATCGCCCCTTCCAGGTCCAGATAGTTGGTCGGCTCGTCCAGCAGCAGCAGGTCGGGGGCCGAGAACAACACCGCCGCCAGCGCCACCCGCATCCGCCAGCCGCCGGAGAATTCGTGACTGGGCCGTGCCTGGGCCGCATGGTCGAAGCCCAGCCCGAACAGGATCGAGGCGGCGCGGGCCTCGGCGGAATGGGCACCGATATCGACGAGCCTTGTCTGGATTTCGGCGATCCGGTGCGGGTCGGTGGCAGTCTCGGCTTCGGCCACCAGCCGGGCGCGCTCGGTGTCGGCCGCCAGCACCGTCTCGATCAGGCTGCGGTGATCCGCCGGGGCCTCCTGCGCCACGCCGCCGATCCGGGCGCGGGACGGCAGCGCGATCTCGCCGCCATCGAGGGCCAACTCGCCGCGCAGCAGCCGGAACAGCGTGGTCTTGCCGCTGCCGTTGCGCCCGACGAGGCCGATCCGCGCGCCCGCCGGAATCTCCGCCGACGCCCCCTGGAACAGGGGCTTTCCGGCAATCGAAAAGGTGATGTCGCGCAGGCTGAGCATGGGGAGGCCGGGTAGCAGAGGCCGGACGCGGCGTCCAGAGCCAGGCGCTCAGCCCGGCCTGCGCGCCAGGATCACCGTGCAGCGATAGCTCATCACCACTTCGTCGTTCTGGTTCAGGACATGGTGATTGAACCCGGTTCGCCCCCGGTCGGAGCGCGATTCGGAGGGTTTCGAACTGGTGACCTCGACCTTCACCCGCAGCGTGTCGCCGGGCCGCACCGGCCGGATCCAGCGGAGTTCCTCCATACCGGGCGATCCCATCGAAGCCTCGTTCCAGACATTCGCCTCCAGGTTCAGGTTGAACGCCGTCAGCAGGGTCTGGAACCCGCTGGCGATCAGCCCGCCATAGGGCGAAGCCTTGGCCGCCTCCGGGTCGGTGTGGAAATATTGCGGATCATACTGGTGGGCGAAGTCCAGGATCTCGGCCTCGGTCAGGGTCCGGGCCGCGGTCTCGTAGGTATAGCCCTTGGGCAGGTCGTCGAAGAACATCAGGCGGCCTCTCTGAGGTGGTAGATCAGGTCCAGCGCCGGGGCCTGGCCGGTCAGCCGGGTCAGCAGCGCATGGACCTGACCGCGATGGTGGGTCTGGTGGTTGAAGAAGTGGGTCAGAGCGGGCGCGATGGGCTCGGTGACGGTCTCGGGCCGGGTGATCATGGAGTAGGTGATGGTGGCGGCAAGGTCGGCCGCGCTCAACGCCTCGACAAAGTCGACAATCTCGGCATCCAGCGCCTCGCGGGCGGCGCACAGCTCGGCCCGGTCCTCGTGCAGGATCTGGTCGAGACGCAGCGGCGGCTGCGGCTGGCCCCGGAACCGCGCCAGCCACAGGACATCGCCGACCACCAGGTGGTTCAGCGTGCCGTGGACCGATCTGAAGGCGGCGCCGAGGTCGGCCCGGTAATCCGCATCCCCCAGCCGCCCGGCCGCGTCGTATAGCCGCCGGTTGGCCCAGGCGTTGTAGGCCGCCATCATCCGGAAATGCGCTTTCATCCGCCTGCCTCCCGTGCTATCCGGCGCCCGCAAGTTTCGCATGGCGCGTTGTCCGCGCCTGGCAGCCAAGAAAAGGAACACCCCCATGGCCGTAACCCGCACCTTCTCGATCATCAAGCCCGATGCGACCAACCGCAACCTCACGGGCGCCATCAACGCCAAGCTGGAAGCCGCCGGCCTGCGCATCGTGGCGCAGAAGCGCATCCAGATGACCAAGGCCCAGGCCGAGAAGTTCTACGAGGTCCATGCCGCCCGCCCGTTCTACGGCGAACTGACCGACTTCATGTGCTCGGCCCCGGTTGTGGTGCAGGTGCTCGAGGGCGAGGACGCCGTGGCCACCAACCGCCGCGTCATGGGCGCCACCAACCCGGCCAATGCCGACGAAGGCACCATCCGCAAGGAATTTGCGCTCTCGATGGGCGAGAACTCGGTCCACGGCTCGGATTCGGACGAGAACGCCGCCATCGAGATCGCCTATTTCTTCTCCGGCACCGAAATCGTCGGCTGACTCGAACCCGGCGGAGTCCGCGCTGGCGCGCGGACAAGTCATGCCCCGCGCCGCCTCCCTCCGGAGGCGGCGCTCGTATTTGGGGCGGCTGGGCCGGTCGCGACTCCTCAGGGAAAGTAGGGTGGGCGGTTCCGCCGAAGGCGGGTTCGCCCACCACGCTCGGCGCAGTCCTACCGACCGATTCTCACACTCCGTCTCACACCCTCTAATTTGTTTCCATAATGATATCCGATACTTAAACCCCCTCTCAACCTTGAGAAGCCCTCCGTGGGACCGTGAGAGCCCCCTCGGGCCTCCCGCCGGGCCCCTCCCCTCACCCCTCCGGGAAGATCGCGACCGGGCTGCGCCGCGCCGCCTCGGGGTCGCGCAGGAAGGCGGCCAGCACCCGGGGGTAGAGGCGATGCTCCTGCACCAGCACCCTGGCGGCCAGGGTCGCGGCCGTGTCCCCGGCCAGCACCGGAACCACCGCCTGGCCCAGGATGCGGCCCGCGTCCAGTTCCTGGGTCACCTCGTGCACCGTCGCGCCGTGGACGCAGACCCCGGCCTCTAGCGCCCGCGCATGGGTATCCAGCCCCTTGAACAGCGGCAGCAGCGAGGGGTGGATGTTCAGCATCCGCCCGGCCCAGGCGCCGGTCAGGACCGCCGACATGATCCGCATAAACCCGGCGAGGGCGACCACCTCGACACCCGCAGCGGCGAGCGCGGCATTGACCGCTGCATCGAAGGCCTCGCGGTCGCCCGTGTAGGCACGGTGATCCACCACCGCGGTGGGCACGCCCAGCGCCGCGGCCTTCTCCAGGCCGCCCGCATCCGGGTTGTTCGAGACCACGACCGCTGGGCGCCCCGGCACCGCGCCCGCCTGCATCGCGCGCACCAGCGCCACCATGTTCGAGCCGGAACCCGAGATCAGGATGCCGACGGCGGG
>DATHZU010000002.1:0-2380 GCA_035458445.1 Thermohalobaculum sp.
CAGTGCCTGCAGGATGCCGCCGGTGATCGAGTGGTCGCCGCCGATCGAGACCGGTCGTGCGCCCGCCGCATCGATGCCCCGGTAGAATTCGGTAATCCGCTCGATGCAGGCCTCGTTGTCGTTGGCCTCCGGCAGCGGCACATCGCCCAGATCGGCCACGCGCGCCGCCTCCCAGGGGTCGAACCCCATCTCCAGATGCACGCGGCGGGCCAAAGCGGATATGTTTCGCACCGCGCGCGGACCCAGATGCTGGTCCCGTTCGGTGGTGCCGTTTCCTGTGGAATGCGGCACGCCGACCAGCGCGATGTCGCAGCCGGACGGATCGGTCACGGCGGGGCATCGGAACAGCGTCGGAATCCCCCACCAGTAGAGGTTCTCCATCATCCGGGCTTGTGCGGTGTCGGTCATGCGGGATCTCCTGTGGCGACGCAGACGCAGGCGAGCCTAGTCGCTCGATCGGCTCAGGCTCAAGACCGCCGTCGCCGGGAACTTCGGCAACGGCCCGTCCGCTCATTCCACCGTCATCAGGTGGTGGTGCATCCGGCCGTCGAAATATTTCTCGAACAGTTCGGGCAAAAGGTCGCGCGATTCGTAGCGTGCGGGACTGGCCAGTGCGCGTTCCATGGCGGCACGGTCCGGATAGGTGATCGCCAGGATCAGCGGGATCGGCATAGCCGACGCGTCATGCTCGGCACCCTTCAACACCCGGACCTCGGCGGCGCCGTCGAACTTGCGCCACAGCGGCGCAAGGCGCCGATCGACATAGGCACGGAAGGCTTCCTCCTGACCGGGCTTGACGGTGCCCTCGAAGATCGCGAGGCGCATCAGCATGGGATCACCCTCCCCGATGCTTGAAACTGTCGCGGCGGAAGCTGTAGAGCGCCGCCGGATCGACGGCAATATCCACCACCGCAGGCTTGCCGCAGGCCAGTGCCGCCTCGACCGCGCCCGCCACGTCCCCCAGCCGGTCGGCCCGGAACCCAGCCGCACCGTAGAGCTCGGCCACCTTGTCGAAGGGCGGGCTGGAGACATCGGCGCCGATATAGCGCCCGCCGAAGAAATCGCGCTGATAGGCCTTCTCGGCACCCCAGCACTTGTTGTTCATCACCAGGGTCACGGTGTTGATGCCATGGTCGACCGCCGTGCTGAGCTCGCTCAGCGTCATGCCGAAGCCGCCATCGCCCATCAGGCTGACCACCGGCCGCTCCGGCCGCGCCAGCTTCACTCCCAGGCCGCAGGCGAACGAGAAGCCGACCAGCCCGAAATCCAGCGGCGTGAACAGACTGGGCGGGGTCCAGTATTCCAGCGCATCGGTGGCCTGCAGGCACAGGGTGCCCGCATCCATCGTGATCGCGCCATCCTTGGGCAGCACCTTGCGCAGCGCCTTGAACAGGCCCGAGGGCTGGGTCGGATGGCGCTCGTCCGCCTCGGCGTCGCGGCGCGCGAGCAGGTCCTTGCGTTCGGCCTTGAAGGCTTCTGTCCAGGCATCCACGTCGGCCCGTGCCTCCAGTCCGGCCAGCTCCACCGTCAGCTGCCGCGCGGCGGTGGGCGCGTCGGCCCAGATGCCGAGCGCTACCGGGAAGTGGCGACCGATGGCGGTGGGGTCCAACTCGACCTGGATGATCGCCGCGTCCCGGTTGATGTTGTCGTAGGAGAAGAAGGTCGAGTTGAAGCCCAGCCGGGTGCCCAGCGCCAGGATCACGTCGGCCTCCTTGGCCAGCCGCGAGGCGACGGGGTTGCCGCGCGGCCCCATCTGGCCCGCATTCAGCGGGTGGCCGAAGGGGATGGCGTCGCCATGGCCGGGCGCGGTAACGATGGGGGCGTTCAGCGCCTCGGCCAGAGCCAGCGCCTCGGCATGGCCGCCAGTGTTCTTGATTCCGCCGCCGATGACGATCACCGGGCGATGGGCCGCGCGCAGCATCCCGGCTGCCCGTCTGACCGCCTCGGCCGAGCCCGCCGGGACAGTCTGCGAGCGGTAACCCTCGGGTTTCTGGAATTCAGCGTAGTCCGACGACGCCGCCAGGATGTCGCGCGGCAGGTTCAGCTGCACCGGCCCGCGCCGGGGGGTGAGCGCGGTGCGGAAGGCGGCGCGGAACATCTCGGGCACCCGATCGGCGCCGGTGACGGTCCAGGTCTCCTTGGTGACCGGCTTGAACAGTGCCTGCTGATCGACCTCCTGGAAAGCACCCCGGTAAACATGGCCCGAGGACAGCGAACCCGCCAGCGAGACCACCGGCGAAAACGCCGCCGCCGCCTGCGCCAGGCCGGTCACTAGGTTGGTCGCGCCAGGGCCGTTCTGCCCGGCCAGGATCACCCCTGCCTTTCCGGACGCACGGGCATAGCCGTCGGCCATATGGGTGCCGGTGCGCTCGTCATGGAC
>DATHZU010000003.1:0-24728 GCA_035458445.1 Thermohalobaculum sp.
CTAACCCTCCCCCCAGCGGGGGGAGGGGATTGCGCTGCGCCAAAGGCGACGGCATCGCAACGGGCTCGACGGTGTCCCCTCCCCCCGCTGGGGGGAGGGCTAGGGAGGGGGCGCCCGGCCCGGATTGATCACAGCCCTCAGGCGTGGATCGCCCCGTCGCCGCAGGCGAGCGCCGCCTCGCGCATGGCTTCTGAGAAGGTCGGATGGGCGTGGCAGGTCAGCGCCAGGTCCTGGGCCGAGGCGCCGAACTCCATCGCCACGCAGATCTCGTGGATCAGGTCGCCAGCCGAGGGGCCGATCACGTGGCAGCCGAGGATGCGGTCGGTCTCGGCATCGGCCAGCAGCTTGACGAAGCCCTCGGAGGCGAAGTTGGCCTTCGCCCGGCCATTGGCGAGGAAGGGGAACTTGCCCACCTTGTACTTGCGCCCGGCTTCCTTCAGCTGCTCCTCGGTCTGGCCGACCGAGGCGACCTCGGGGGCGGTATAGATCACCCCCGGAATCACGCCGTAATTCACATGGCCGTGCTTGCCGGCGATCTCCTCGGCCACCGCCATGCCCTCGTCCTCGGCCTTGTGGGCCAGCATCGGCCCGGCGATCACGTCGCCGATGGCGCGGATGCCCGGAACGTTGGTCTGCCAGTGGGAATCGGTCTTGATCATGCCCCGGTCTGTCTCGACACCGACGGCCTCGAGCCCCAGGCCCTTGGTATAGGGCCGCCGCCCGGTGGCCAGCAGCACCACATCCGCATCGACCACATGCTCGCTGTCGTCCTTGCGCTTCTTGTAGGTGACCTTCAGCTTGGTCTTCAGCTTCTCGACCCCCTGCACCGCGGCGCCCATGACGAAATCCATGCCCTGCTTCTTCAGGATGCGCTGGAAGTGCTTCTGCACCTCGCCGTCCTGGCCGGGGGTGATCACCTCCAGATACTCGATCACGGTGACCTTGGACCCGAGCCGCGCCCAGACCGAGCCGAGCTCCAGCCCGATCACTCCGGCGCCGATCACGACCAGGTTCTTCGGCGCCGATTTCAGCTCCAGCGCCCCGGTCGAGGTCACCACCCGCTCCTCGTCGATCTCGACGCCGGGCAGCGACGCCGGTTCCGAGCCGGTCGCGATGACGATATTCCTGGTCTTCAGGCTCTGGTCGCCGACCTTCACCTCGGTCGCCGAGACGATCTCGCCCCAGCCTTTGACGTAGTCGACCTTGTTCTTCTTGAACAGGAACTCGATTCCTGTCGTGTTGGCCTTGATCACCCCGTCCTTGTATTCGAGCATCTTCGGCACATCGACCGAGACGTCCTTGGCGGTGATCCCCATCTTCCCGAAATTGGTCTCGGCCTCGTGGACCAGTTCCGAGGCGTGCAGCAAGGCCTTCGACGGAATGCAGCCGACATTCAGGCAGGTGCCGCCGAGCGCCCCGCGTCCCTCGACGCAGGCCACCTTCAGCCCCAACTGCCCGCAGCGGATCGCACAGACATAGCCGCCCGGTCCCCCGCCGATCACCACCACATCATACTCGGCCATCCGTCTCTCCTTCCATCTGCGTCGCGCCCGCTTCCGGGCCCAGGCTCTATGCTTTGCGTCTCCCGACCGACACGATCCGGCCCTGCCGCATGGCGTTCGACAGGAAGTGCAGGTCCTCGATCGAGGGCGAGACGATCGCGTTCAACTCGGCGTCGGAATACTCGGCTTCGCGCATCAACCCGGCCTTCGCCTTCATGTTCGCCTTGTACATGATCTCGAGCGCCAGGTACTTGCCCTGGCTGTCGTCCTCGACCGGCGAGCCGTGCCGGTGCAGGTCGTAGATGTCGCGGCAGACCTTGTACAGCCGTTCGATGATCGCGCCGCGGCCCCGAAAGGCAATATGGCCGCCCTCGGCCTTGACGCCGTCGGCATTGCCCTCGCCGTAGGCGTCGTACCGGATCGTGTCGATCAGAATGTCATGCATGCCGAAGCGGCGCACGAAATCCTCGGACTGGGCATAGGTCTGGTTGTAGCGCCCGCTCATCAGCGGCGCCGCGATCCAGTCGAAGGCGGCGAGGTATTTCAACGCCACCGCGTCGAGGCGGTGGTCGAAGAGGTTGCTCGCGCCGGTCTCGGCCATCTGCACCAGTTGCTCCAGGCGGTAGTACCGGACCACCAGATGGGTCAGCCGGGCCAGGTCCATCGGCATCCAGAGGCCATCGAGGCCAAGGGTCAGGATCCGGACATCCGTGCTCATCGGCCGGGGTTAGCCATCACAGGTCCATCAGCAGCCGGCGCGGGTCCTCCAGCGATTCCTTGACCCGGACCAGGAAGGTCACCGCCTCCTTGCCGTCGATGATGCGGTGATCGTAGCTCAGCGCCAGGTACATCATCGGCCGCGCCACGATCTGGCCGCCCACCACCATGGGGCGCTGCTGGATCTTGTGCATGCCCAGGATGCCCGACTGCGGCGGATTCAGGATCGGGCTCGACATCAGCGAGCCGTAGACGCCGCCGTTGGAGATGGTGAAGGTGCCGCCCTGCATGTCCTCCATGCTGAGCTTGCCGTCGCGGGCGCGAACGCCCAGCTCGGCGATGGTCTTCTCGATTTCGGCGAAGGACAGCCGGTCGGCGTCGCGCAGCACCGGCACCACGAGGCCAGAAGGCGTGCCGACGGCGACGCCGATATGGTAGTAGTTCTTGTAGACCAGATCGGTGCCGTCGATCTCGGCATTGACCGAGGGGATCTCCTGCAGCGCGTGGGTGCAGGCCTTCACGAAGAACGACATGAAGCCCAGCTTCACCCCGTGCTTCTTCTCGAACACGTCCTTGAATTCGGTCCTGAGATCCATGACGGCGCCCATGTCCACCTCGTTATAGGTGGTCAGCATGGCGGCGGTGTTCTGGGCGTCCTTCAGACGCCGTGCGATGGTCTGGCGCAGCCTGGTCATGCGCACCCGCTTCTCGCGGCTGGCGTCGTCGACCGCGACAGGGGCGTGGGGCGCCGGTGCGGGCGCCGGAGCAGGCGCGGGCGCGGCAGCGCCGGCGGCGACCGCCTTCAGCACGTCCTCCTTCATCACCCGGCCATCGCGGCCGGTGCCCTGGACCTTGCCCGGGTCGATCCCGGCTTCGGCCATGGCCTTCTTCGCCGACGGCGCGTCCTCGACATCGGCCTTCCTGCCACCGGGCGCAGCCGGAGCGGCGGTCGCGGGCGCCTCGGCCTTCGCCTCGGCCCTGGCCGCGGGCTTTGCCGGGGCGCCGCTGCCCTCCTCGATGGTCGACAGCAGCGCGTTGACTCCGACCGTCTCGCCGGGCTTGGCGACGTGGTCTCCCAGCACGCCCGCCGCCGGGGCGGGGACCTCGATGGTCACCTTGTCGGTCTCCAGCTCGCACAGCATCTCGTCGGCTGCAACGGCATCGCCCGGCTGCTTGAACCAGTTCGCGACGGTGGCTTCCGTGACCGATTCGCCCAGCGTCGGAACCCTGACTTCGATGGACATCCCTCGTCTCTCCCCTGTGTTCAGAGCGTCAGCGCGGCTTCGACCAGCGCGTCCTGTTCGGCCTTGTGCCGCGCCGCCAGCCCGGTCGCGGGCGAGGCCGAGGCCGGGCGCCCTGCATAGAGAGCGCGGCCCACCTTGGTCCCGATCCGGCCCAGCACCCATTCGATGTTCGGCTCGACGAAGAACCAGCCGCCCTGGTTCTTCGGTTCCTCCTGGCACCAGACCACGTCGGCGTTCTTGAAGCGCGCCAGTTCGCGGGTCAGGCTGAGGGCCGGGAACGGATAGAACTGTTCGAGCCGCATCAGGTAGATGTCGTCCAGCCCGGCGCTGTCGCGCGCCTCGAGCAGGTCGAAATAGACCTTGCCCGAGCAGATGACGACCCGCTTGATATCTTCGTCCGCCGCCAGCTTGAGCTCGGAATTGCCCAACTGGGCGTCGTCCCAGAGGACCCGGTGGAAGCTGGAGCCCTCGGCCATCTCGCCGAGCTTCGAGACGCACAGCTTGTGGCGCAGCAACGATTTCGGCGTGAACAGGATCAGCGGCTTGCGGAAGCTGCGGTGCAGCTGCCGGCGCAGGATGTGGAAGTAGTTCGCCGGCGTGGTGCAGTTGGCGACGATCCAGTTGTCCTCGGCCGAGAGCTGCAGGAACCGCTCGATCCGGGCCGAGGAATGCTCCGGCCCCTGCCCCTCGTAGCCATGGGGCAGCAGCATCACCAGACCGGACATGCGCAGCCATTTGCGCTCGCCGGGGCAGATGAACTGGTCGATCATGATCTGGGCACCGTTGGCGAAATCGCCGAACTGCGCCTCCCACAGCGTCAGGCCGTTCGGCTCGGCCAGCGAATAGCCGTATTCGTAGCCCAGCACCGCGTATTCCGACAGCATCGAGTCGATGACCTCGAAATGGCGCTGACCTTCGCGGATATGGTCCAGCGGGTAGTAGCGTTCCTCGGTCTTCTGGTCGATGATGCCCGAGTGGCGCTGACTGAAGGTGCCGCGGGTGCAGTCCTGGCCCGCGAGGCGCACCCGGTAGCCCTCGACCAGCAGCGAGCCGAAGGCCAGCGCCTCGGCGGTGGACCAGTCGATGCCCTCACCGGTTTCGATCATCGCTTTCTTCTGGTCCAGCAGGCGAACGATCGTGCGATGCGGCGTGAAGTCGTCCGGCAGGCGGGTCAGCGCGCCGCCGACTTCCTTGAGGGTCTCGAGCGGAACCGCGGTCTGGCCACGCTGATACTCGCCCTCGGATGTCTCCAGCCCCGACCACCGGCCGTCCAGCCAGTCCGCCTTGTTCGGGCGGTAGTCCTTGCCGGCGTCGAATTCGTCGTTGAGATGCGCCTGGAAGGCGGCCTTGGCCTCCTCGACCTCGTTCGAGTCTATCAGGCCGTCGGCGATCAGCCGCTCGGAGTAGAGCTGCAATGTGGTCTTCTGCGTCTTGATGGCCTTGTACATGAGGGGCTGGGTGAACATCGGTTCATCCCCCTCGTTGTGGCCGAAGCGGCGGTAGCAGAAAATGTCGATCACCACGTCGCGCTGGAACATCTGCCGGAACTCGGTGGCGACCTTGGCGGCGTGGACCACCGCCTCCGGGTCGTCGCCGTTCACGTGGAAGATCGGGCAGTCGACCATCTTGGCGATGTCGGTCGGATAGGGCGACGAGCGCGAGTGGTGCGGCGCGGTAGTGAAGCCGATCTGGTTGTTCACCACGACATGGATCGTGCCGCCGGTCTTGTGCCCCTTCAGCCCGCTCAGCCCAAAGCATTCGGCGACGACACCCTGCCCGGCAAAGGCGGCGTCGCCGTGCAGCAGCACCGGGATGACCGCCCTGCGGTCGTCACTGTAATGTTCCTGCTTGGCGCGGACCTTGCCCAGCACCACCGGGTTCACGGCTTCGAGGTGCGAGGGATTGGCGGTGAGGCTGAGATGCACCTTGTTGCCGTCGAATTCGCGGTCCGACGAGGCGCCCAGATGGTACTTCACATCGCCTGAACCATCCACGTCCTCGGGCTTGAAGCTGCCGCCCTGGAACTCGTTGAAGATCGCCCGGTAGGGCTTGGCCATCACGTTGGCGAGGATGTTCAGCCGGCCGCGATGCGGCATGCCGAAGACGATCTCCTTCGCCCCCATGGCGCCGCCGCGCTTGATGATCTGCTCCATCGCCGGGATCAGCGATTCGCTGCCGTCCAGCCCAAACCGCTTGGTGCCGGTGTACTTGACGTGCAGGAATTTCTCGAAGCCCTCGGCCTCGATCATCTTCTGCAGAATGGCCTTGCGGCCCATCTTGGTAAACTGGATTTCCTTGCCGTAGCCCTCGATGCGCTGTTGCAGCCAGGATTTCGGCTCCGGATCGGTCAGGTGCATGAACTGCAGCGCGAAAGTGCCCGCGTAAGTTCGCCGCAGCAGCGCTTCGATCTCGCGC
Organism: Thermohalobaculum sp.; assembly: GCA_035458445.1. Lineage (GTDB taxonomy): Bacteria > Pseudomonadota > Alphaproteobacteria > Rhodobacterales > Rhodobacteraceae > Thermohalobaculum. The sequence continues at coordinate 5,879 of DATHZU010000003.1, forward strand.
ATCGTGGCGTATTCCAGCCCCAGTACGAAGTCGATGAAGATCCGGCGGTCCAGATCGGCGTCCGTGAAGCCGAAGAACCTCGGGTCGAATTCCGGGTGCTGGACGCGCCCGTGCAATCCAAGCGGATCGAGGTCCGCGGCCAGGTGGCCCCGCGAGCGAAACGAGCGGATGTACATGATCGCCCGAATCGAATCGAGCACCGAGGCGCGCAGGTCTGCCGCGCCGATGCCGCCCGCGGCCTCGGCCTTCGCCTTCAGCTTCTGCGCCAGCTTCTTCGGATCGGGCAGCACGTCCCAGTTGCCGTCGAGCGCCGCGACCGTCTCGGAGGCCTCGGCCGGCGGCCAGTCGGACCGCGCCCAGGGCGCGCCGCTGGCTTCGGCCGCCACATCGGCGGGCTCGTCGCCCAGCGCGGCGAAGAAGGCCTGCCAGGTCGGGTCGACCGACCCCGGATCCGCGGCGTAGCGGGCGTAGAGATATTCGACATACTGGGCATTGTGGCCCTGGAGGAAGGAAGAGGCGTGGAACTGACCGTTCGGGCTCTGATCGTTCATCAATTTTCGGGAGACCTTTCGGCCCCCTGTCCTCTGGTGGCGGAGCGCAGCACAGCCCCTAGACGTTTCGGGCGGCTCACGCAAGAACCGCCCGGCGCAGTATTACCCAGCAAATTGCTGAATCAAAGCATACCCGGCAGGATTCGCGTCCCGTAAGCAACATTTCAGACATTCTGCCCGCATCGCTGCGGCTCCGGGCCGCAGTGCGAAACCCGGGGCCGCCATCAGTCAGGCGCCGGATCGCCGTATCTGTTGGCGCCCGGCTGGCTCGGCAGGATCAGCATTACGACGACCACCATCATCAGCACGACCGACATGCCCAGCAGGAACACCGCCAGCGATCCGCCGACGCCCGACCCGCCGCGCAGAAGGCCTGAGAGCAGCGGGACCAGAGGAACAGCGGGCAGCAGGTTCATCGCTCCGGGCCGGCCGATATCGTGCATGCGGCGCCATGCCACGGCGATCTGCGGCAGCAAGGTCAACATGCCGAACAGGCCGCTGAGACCCAGCAGCCGGTTCGCACCGAAGACGATCTGGTCGATGGTCGAGAGGATGACCGAGCCGATGACGCAGAACAGGATGAACCACCAGTACTCCGACCGCGTCGCGCGGCCGGAGAAGGTGTAGTAGTCCTGGAAGCAGACCTTGACCGCCTCGCGGAGCCCCATGATGGTTCCGCTAACCGGCAATCGCCTTGAGCAATGCCTCGCCCAGGCCCGCCGGGCTGTCGGAGACCACGATCCCGGCCGACTGCATGGCCTCGATCTTGTCCTCGGCGCCGCCCTTGCCGCCCGAGATGATGGCGCCCGCATGGCCCATGCGCCGGCCCGGAGGGGCGGTGCGGCCGGCGATGAAGCCCGCGACCGGCTTCGCGCGGCCGCGCTTCCTCTCGTCGGCGATGAACTGGGCCGCGTCCTCCTCGGCCGAGCCGCCGATCTCGCCGATCATGATGATCGACTCGGTCTCGGGGTCGCCCAGCAGCAGTTCCAGCGCGTCGATATGCTCGGTGCCCTTGATCGGGTCGCCGCCGATGCCGATGCAGGTCGACTGGCCGAGACCGGCCGCGGTGGTCTGCGCCACCGCCTCGTAGGTGAGCGTCCCCGACCGCGAGACGATGCCCACATTGCCGCGGCGGTGGATATGGCCCGGCATGATGCCGATCTTGCAGGCGTCCGGCGTGATGATGCCGGGGCAGTTGGGCCCGATCAGGCGGCTGGACGACGAATCCAACGCCCGCTTGACCCGCATCATGTCCAGCACCGGGATGCCCTCGGTGATGCAGACGATCAGCGGGATCTCGGCGTCCAGCGCCTCGAGGATCGCATCCGCCGCGAAGGCGGGCGGCACGTAGATCGCGGTGGCATCGGCGCCGGTGGCGGCCACGGCCTGCCCGACGGTGTCGAAGACCGGCAGGCCGAGATGCTGCGAGCCGCCCTTGCCCGGGGTCACGCCCCCGACCATCTGCGTGCCGTAGGCAATCGCCTGTTCCGAGTGGAAGGTGCCCTGGGCGCCGGTGAAGCCCTGGCAGATCACCTTGGTGTTTTCGTCAACCAGTACAGCCATGGATCACGCGCCTCCCTTGACGGCCTTGACGATCTTGTCGGCCGCATCGGCCAGATTGTCCGCGGCGATGACGTTCAGGCCGCTGTCGTTGATGATCTGCTTGCCGAGCTCGACATTGGTGCCTTCGAGCCGCACCACCAGCGGGACCTGCAGGCCCACCTCCTTGACCGCGGCGACCACGCCCTCGGCGATCACGTCGCAGCGCATGATGCCGCCGAAGATGTTGACCAGAATCCCCTTCACCTTGGGGTCCGAGGTGATGATCTTGAACGCCTCGGTCACCTTCTCCTTGGTGGCGCCGCCGCCGACGTCGAGGAAGTTGGCGGGCTCGGAGCCATAGAGCTTGATGATGTCCATGGTCGCCATCGCCAGCCCGGCGCCGTTGACCATGCAGCCGATCTCGCCGTCGAGCGCGATGTAGTTGAGGTCGTGCTTCGAGGCCTCGAGCTCCTTCGGGTCCTCCTCGGTCTCGTCGCGCAGCTCGGCGATGTCCTTGTGCCGGTAGAGCGCGTTACTGTCGAAGTTCATCTTGCAGTCGAGGCAGACAAGGTTGCCGTCCTCGGTCACGATCAGCGGGTTGATCTCGACCAGCGAGCAGTCCTTCTCGGTGAACACCTTGTAGAGCGTGTTGATCAGTTGCCCGCACTGCTTGACCGCGGCGCCTTCCAGCCCCAGCGCGAAGGCGACCTTGCGGCCGTGGAACGGCTGGATGCCGGTGGCCGGGTCGACCGAGAAGGTCAGGATCTTCTCGGGCGTGTTGTGGGCCACTTCCTCGATGTCCATGCCGCCCTCGGTCGAGGCGATGAACGAGACCCGCGAGGTCTCGCGGTCGACCAGCAGCGAGAGGTAGAGCTCACGCGCGATGGCGGCGCCGGATTCGAGGTAGATGCGGTTGACCTGCTTGCCCGCGGGGCCGGTCTGGTGGGTGACAAGGGTCTTGCCCAGCATCTGGCGGGCATTCTCGACCGCCTCGTCTGCCGACCTGACGACACGGACGCCGCCCTTGCCGCCGGCCTCGGCCTCCTTGAAGGTTCCCTTGCCGCGTCCGCCGGCGTGGATCTGGGCCTTCACCACCCAGACCGGCCCGCCGAGCTTCTCGGCCGCGGTGCGGGCATCGGCGGCATCCAGCACCGGAACCCCGTTCGATACCGGCGCGCCATACGCCTTAAGAATCTGCTTCGCCTGATATTCGTGGATGTTCATGAGTTCCCTGTCCTCCCCGAACAGCGCCGCCACCCGGGCAACGCCTTGTCAGAATTTCAGCGCGGTGTCCCTCGGAAGGCTGCCTCGCGTCGGCGCCCGCCAGAATTGCGCCTCACCCTTAACCCGGCCTCGTTCATGCTGCAACTGCGAAGAAGCCGGGTGTGACCGTTGACCGCTCCTGATAATTGGCATCTGGTATACCAATTATCCCGACCCTGTCCAACGAGAAAAGGGGCAGCCCGTTCCCGGACCGCCCCATTTCCGCAAGGCCAGTGACGGCTTTCTCAAGCGAGGCTCGGGTCGATCCCCTTGCAGGCCTCGATCAGGCCGTTCACGGCGCTGATCGACTTGTCCAGCATCGCCTTCTCGTCCTTGTTCAGGCTGATCTCGATCACCTTCTCGATGCCGCCCGCGCCGATCACCACCGGCACGCCGACATAGATGTCCTTCAGCCCGTAGGCGCCGTCCACATGCGCCGCGGCGGGCAGGACCCGGCGCTGGTCCTTCAGGTAGCTCTCGGCCATGGCGATGGCCGAGGCGGCGGGGGCGTAGAAGGCCGAGCCGGTCTTCAACAGACCGACGATCTCGGCGCCGCCGTCGCGGGTGCGCTGGACGATGGCGTCGATCTTCTCCTGCGTCGACCAGCCCATCGCGACCAGATCGGGCAGCGGGATACCCGCCACGGTGGAGTAGCGGGTCAGCGGCACCATGGTGTCGCCGTGGCCACCCAGCACGAAGGCGGTGACGTCCTTGACCGAGACCCCGAACTCCTCGGCCAGGAAATGCCGGAACCGGGCCGAATCGAGCACGCCCGCCATGCCGACCACCCTCTCGGCGGGCAGGCCCGAGAACTTCTGCAGCGCCCAGACCATGGCATCCAGCGGATTGGTGATGCAGATCACGAAGGCGTCGGGGGCGTGCTTGGCGATGCCCTCGCCGACCGACTTCATGACCTTGAGGTTGATCCCCAGCAGGTCGTCGCGGCTCATGCCCGGCTTGCGGGCGACGCCGGCGGTGACGATGCAGACATCCGCGCCCTCGATGGCCGAATAGTCGTTGGCGCCGGCGAATGCCGCGTCGAAGCCGTCGACCGGGCTCGATTCGGCGATATCCAGCGCCTTGCCCTGCGGTATTCCCTCGGCGATGTCGAACAGCACGACGTCGCCCAGCTCCTTTAGACCCGCCAGATGCGCGAGCGTGCCGCCGATCTGACCCGCGCCGATCAGCGCGATTTTGCTCCTGGCCATCACCATCTCCCCGGATTGCGTTCAGGACTGAATTCGAATTCTCTGCCCCGCCGCCGGTGCGCGGGCGGAACGGGGGCCGCACTGCACCATTTCACCAATGAAGGCAATAGGGCCTGCGGTCGCGCATCGCCTATCCCTGCGGTTTCGGCACCGTCGGAACCCAGCAGTAGCCCTCCGAATCAAGGATATAGGCCTCGCGGACCCCGTGCGGCTTGTCCGCCGCGCCCGCCAGGACCAGGCCGCCCAGATCTAGCGCCACCGCTTCGGCGGCGTCCGGATCGCGGCCGTAGAGTCGCAGCTCGGCACCGGCCCCGCGCCCCTCGGCGGCCCTGGCGATCCCGGAGAGCGGGTGGTCGCGGTAGCTGCGGTCGGAGTGCAGCATCCAGACCGCGCCCTGCGCCCGCAGCACGGCGAAGTCGCGGTCCCAGTAATCCACCCGCGCATCCAGCACCGCGGCCTGGAACCGGGCGGCCGCCTCGATATCCGAGACCAGCAGGTTGATCCCGATCCCGGGGCCGAGAGCACGGCCGAAGGCGTCGGCGTCGGGGCGGTTCTCGCCCTCGGGCGGCAGAAGGTCGTCAGTCATCAGGGCGTCGCCTTGCGATTCTCCGGCGCCCATCCTGCCCGCCGGCCGGCCGCCGCGCAATCCGCCGGACACCCTTGCGTGATGCTGCGCTGCGCCATAGGGTCTGCGCCGGATTTCCGGTCAGACCGAGGCACGACGACATGACGCAAAGCTCCCGCCCCCGCCGCTCGGTGCTGTACATGCCCGGCTCGAAGGCCCGCGCGCTGGAAAAGGCCCGCAGCCTGCCTGCCGACGCGCTGATCCTGGACCTGGAGGACGCCGTCGGCCCGTCCGAAAAGGAGGCCGCGCGGGCGATGATCGCCGAGGCGGTGCGCGCCCGTGGCTTCGGGGCGCGCGAGGTGGTGATCCGCATCAACGGCCTCGATACCCCCTGGGGTGCCGCCGACCTGGAGATGGCCGCCGCCGCCGGACCCGATGCGGTGCTGATCCCCAAGGTCGAGAGCGCCGCGATGATCCAGTCGGTCGCGGGCCGGCTGATCGAGCTCGGCGCCCCGGACAGCACGAGAATCTGGGCGATGATGGAGACCCCCCTCGGCATCCTGCGGGCCGGCGAGATCGCCGCATCCTCGCACCGGCTGGCCTGCCTGGTGATGGGGACCAACGACCTGGTGAAGGATCTGCGGGCCGCGCATACCCCGGACCGGACCCCGGTGATCGCGGCGCTGGGGCTGTGCCTGCTGGCGGCGCGGGCGCATGGGCAGGCGGTCCTCGACGGGGTGCACAACGCAATCCAGGATACCGATGGCCTGCGGGCGAGTTGCATTCAGGGCCGCGAGATGGGTTTCGACGGCAAGACCCTGATCCACCCGGCACAGCTGGCCGCGGCGAACGAGGTATTTTCTCCCTCGGCGGCGGAGCTCGACCTGGCCCGCCGCTATGCCGCCGCCTTCGCCGAAGCCGAGCGCGAAGGGCGCGGGGTGACCGTCGTCGACGGGCAACTGGTCGAAAACCTGCATGTCGAGAACGCCAGGCGGCTGATCGCGATGGCCGAGGCGATTGCCGCGCTGGAAGCGGCCAACCAACCTGAGGGAGCGGCTTGATGACCCTGTTGATTCTCGGATTGGGCCTGTGGTGGGCCGGGCACCTGTTTCCGGTCTACCTGCCGGACGCCCGCGCCGCGGCTGTGGCGCGGCTGGGTCAGGGCCCCTACAAGGGCCTGTTCACGCTGGTCGCGCTGGGTGCCATCGCCCTGATGGTCATCGGCTACCGCCAGGCCGACTACATCGCGGTCTGGACCCCGCCGGGCTGGGCGATGCACCTGAACAACCTGATGATGGTCGCGGCGGTGTTCCTCATCGAAGCGAAGCATTTCGACAGTCCGGTGAGGCACCATATCCGCCACCCGATGTTCACCGCCGTGAAGATCTGGGCGGTCGCGCATCTGCTGGTGAACGGCGATCTGGCCTCGATCCTGCTGTTCGGCGGCCTGCTCGCCTGGGCGGTGGTGGCGCTGATCGGCACCAACCGGCGCGACCGGGAGTGGACGCGGCCCGGCAAGGGCACCCTCGCGGGGCTGATGAAGCAGGGCGTGCTGGCCGCGTTGATCTTCGGGGCGATCGTGCTGGTGCACTCCTTCGTCCTGGGCGTCTACACTTTTCCGCAAGGGGGCTGACCGATACGGCAAGCCTCGTGCTGACTTCTACGGCGGCCCGGTAGTCTGCCCCGTCGTCCCAAGGTAGTGAAATCGAATGCAGCGGCCCGGTTCGGCGCTCGACTCGGGCATGTCGATCGGCGACAATGGGCGACGGTGGGCCAGCGCTGCGGCCGGGGCTGCCTTTCCCTTTGTCTCCCCGGCACTGGTGGTGTGCGAGATAGGAAAGGGAGAGAGATCATGTCAGATAGTGTTTACAAGGTCATCGAGCTCGTCGGTACCCATGCGGATTCCTGGGAACAGGCGGCAAAGGCCGCGGTCGACCGCGCCGCCAAGACCCTGCGCGACCTGCGGGTCGCCGAGGTTGTCGAGCAGGATCTGGTGCTCGAGGGCGGAAAGGTCACAGCCTACCGCGTGAAGCTGAAGGTGTCGTTCAAGTTCGAGGGCTGAGCGGAACCCGGCGGGGCACTGGCCGGACCGGTCCAGCGCACTTGCGCAGGCGGCTTCGACTGTCATAGATGCCTGGAACCTCCAGATTCCATGCATCGCGAGCCAGTATGTCCAAGACCAACCCCGGAAACTTCTTCGAGGATTACCGCCTCGGACAGCGGATCGCCCATGCCACGCCGCGCACGGTGACCGAGGGCGACCGGGCGCTGTACGGCGCGCTGTACCCCAGCCGCTTCGCGCTGCAGTCGTCGGACGAATTCGCGCGCGCCTGCGGGTTGCCGCGCAGCCCGCTGGACGATCTGGCGGCGTTCCATGTGGTGTTCGGCAAGACGGTGCCCGACATCTCGCTGAACGCGGTGGCGAACCTGGGCTATGCCGAGGGCCGGTTCCTGAAGCCGGTCTATCCCGGCGACACCCTGACGACGGTGTCCGAGGTCATCGGGGTGAAGGAGAATTCGAACGGCAGGACCGGGGTGGTCTGGGTGCGGTCTACGGGAGCGAACCAGCACGGGCAGACGGTGCTGGAATATTGCCGCTGGGTGATGGTCCACAAGCGCGATGCCGCGGCCCCGGCCCCCGAGCCGGTGGTCCCGGATCTGGCCAAGGCGGTGCCGGCGGAGGCTCTGGTGGTGCCGCAGGGACTGGACTTCTCCGCCTATGACACCGCGCTGGCGGGCTCGCCCCACTGCTGGGACGACTACGAGATCGGCGAGAAGATCGACCATGTGGACGGCTGCATGCTCGAGGAGGCCGAGCACATGATGGCGACGCGCCTGTGGCAGAACACCGCCAAGGTGCATTTCAACCCGGCCGCGCGGGGCGGCGAGCCCCGGCTGATCTATGGCGGGCATATCATCTCGATGGCGCGCGGCTTGAGCTTCAACGGGCTGGGCAACGCGCAGGTGATCGCGGCGATCAACGGCGGCGCCCACGCGGCGCCCTGCTTCGCGGGCGATACGGTCTATGCCTGGTCAGAGGTGCTGGACAAGGCGCCGACCCAGGTGCCCACGGTGGGAGCGCTACGCTTGCGGCTGGTGGGGTTGAAGAATGCCCCGGCGGGCGACATGGTGCTGCGAGGCGAGGATGGGAAATATGCCCCCGGCGTGGTGCTGGATTTCGACTACTGGGCACTGATGCCCCGGCGGTGACGAATGGTGGGGTGAACCTCCGAAGGACGATGCTCAGCGTCGAGTCACTTTTTCAAGGTTGAAAATGTCGTTAAGTTATTGATTTCACATACGAATCACGTGGATGATGCGCGATTGCGCGCACTAAGGGCCGAGATTCCGGCCAAGGGCGGCGCAGAGCGCCTCGCCTGCCGCTGCATCGACGTCGAGGTGGGTCACTACCCGGATGCGGCGGGGGCCGAACTGGCCGACGATCACGCCGTCCTGCCGAAGGAGCCCGACCAGGGCCGCGGCGTCCGGGACCTTCGGCTTCAGGTCGAAGATCACGATGTTGGTGGGCGCGGGCAACACCCGCTCGACGCCGGGCATCCCTGCGATCCGCGCCGCGATCGAGGCGGCCAGCGCGTGGTCCTGGGCCAGCCGGTCCACATGGTGGTCCAGCGAATGGCTGCACATCGCCGCGATCACCCCGGACTGGCGCATCGCGCCGCCGAGGCGCTGCTTGTGATTCCAGGCGGCGTCGATGAAATCGCGCGAGCCCGCCAGGACGGCGCCCACCGGCGCGCCGAGCCCCTTGGTGAAGTCGATCCAGACCGAGTCGAAGCCGGCTGCGTAATCGCGGGCCGGGATGCCGGTCGCGACAACGGCGTTCATCAACCGGGCGCCGTCCATATGGGTGGCAAGCCCGGCCTGCTTCGCGACTCGCGAGACGGCGTTCAGCGTCTCCAGCGGCCAGATCGCGCCGCCGGCCAGATTGGCGGTCTGCTCGGCGCAGAGCACGCGGCTGGGCGGGGCGTAACGCGACTTCGGGCGAATCGCTTCGGCCACCTGCTCGGGCTGGTAGACCCCGTGGTCTCCGTCGAGCGTGCGGATCATCGCCCCCCAGAGCGCCGCGGGCGCGCCGCCCTCGGAGTTGACGATGTGGCAGGTGCGGTCGCCGATCACCTCGTCGCCGGGCCGCGTGTGGACCGCCAGCGCAATCTGGTTGCACATGGTCCCGGAGGGCAGGAACACCGCCGCCTCCTTGCCGAGAACGTCGGCGACCCGCTCCTCCAGAGCACGGGTGGTGGGGTCCTCGCCCTTCTGCTCGTCGCCTACGGCGGCATCGAGCATCGCCTGGCGCATGGCGGCGGTGGGCCGTGTCTTGGTGTCGGAATAGAAGTCGTGCATGGCCATCCGCCTAGCGCATGGCCGGAATCCCGGCGACGGTGACGGTCTTGGTCTTCTTCCCCGCGTCGAGGTTCAGGTGTTTCAGGTAGCGCTCCTCGACCAGCCGGAACAGGCGCACGGTGAGGTAGGTGATGATCATGTAAAGGGCCGCCGCGGTCAGCAGGCCCTCGTAGGAGATGTAGTATTTCGCGTTCACCGTGCGGCCGACCCCCAGGATGTCCTGGATGGTGATGACACTGGCGACCACGGTGCCGTGCAGCATGAACACCACCTCGTTCCCGTATTGCGGCAGGGCGCGGCGCAGCGCCGAGGGCAGCAGCACCAGCCAAGTGACCTGACGTTCCGACAGGCCCAGTGCCTTGGCGCCCTCCAACTCGCCCTTCGGCGTGGTGGCGATGGCGCCGCGGAGGATCTCGGCGGAATAGGCGCCGGAGTTCAGCGAGAAGGCGATCACCGCGCACCACCAGGCCTCGCGCAGCACCGGCCAAGCGAAGCTGTCCCGAACGAAATCGAACTGCGCCAGCCCGTAATAGATCAGGTAGGTTTGCACCAGGAGCGGCGTGCCCCGGAACACATAGACATAGCCCTGCGCCAGCGGCGCGAAGCGGCCCTTGCGCGAGATCGACAGCGCGGCGGGAATTGCCAGCGCGAAGCCCAGCGCCAGGGCGATCGCCGTCAGGTGCAGGGTGGTCCAGATGCCGTAGAGGAACAGGTCCCAGTGGCGCAGGATCAGGTCGAAATTCATGCGGCCTGCCCCCGGTTCGCCTCGGTGTCCACCTTCTTGAGCGCCAGGGTCGAGACCCAGGTGATCGCCAGGTAGACCAGGATCACCGCGACGAAGAACAGGAAGGGCGCGCGGCTGGCCTTGCCGGCCTTGTCGGCCAGGCCCACCAGGTCCTCGAGCCCGATCACCGAGACGACGGCGGTGGACTTGACCAGCACCATCCAGACATTGCCGTAGCCGGGCAGCGCCACCCGCACGATCTGCGGCATCAGCACCTTCCAGAGGATCGGCAAGGGCTTCATGCCCAGCGAGCGCGCCGCCTCGGCCTGGCCCTTCGGCACGGCGATATAGGCGCCGCGGAAGGTCTCGGTGAGGTAGGCGCCGTAGATAAAGCCGATGGCAATGACGCCGGCCCAGAACTTCGAGACATCGACATAGCCTAGGTCGAGGGCCTTGGCGGTCACGTTCACCAGCCGCGAGCCGCCGAAATAGATCAGCAGGATCAGCACCAGGTCGGGGATGCCGCGCACGATCGAGGTATAGGCCTGGGCGGTCAGCCGGGGCGCAAGCCCGCGCGACAGCTTCGCCGCCGCCCCCAGCGCGCCGAGGAAAGTCGCCAGCACCAGCGCCAGCACAGCGACCGAGACGGTGACCAGGCAGCCGCGCGCCAGAAGCGGGGTGAATTCGATCAGCTTGTCCAAATGGCCCGACTATCCCCCCGGTTCACGCCATGCGGCTGTGGCGGGCCGTAGGGTGTGTGCTTGCACGCACCATTCGACCGTTGCGCCAGACGCGGTGCGTGCAAGCACGCACCCTACATGCGTCCCCGGCGGTCTCCCGCCGGGGACGGTCACGGTGACGATCAGCCGCCGTAGATGTCTACGGCGAAGTACTTGTCATTGATCGCCTTGTAGGTGCCGTTGTCGCGGATCGCCTGAATCGCGGCCGAGAAGCCGTCGCGGAGAGCCTCCTCGCCCTTGCGCACGCCGATCCCGGCGCCGACGCCGAAATACTTCTCCTGGGCATAGTCGCCGCCGAAGAAGGCGTAGCCCTTGCCCGCATCGGTCTTCAGGAACCCGTCCTCGATGGCGACGGCATCGGCGAAGGCGGCATCGATGCGCCCGGCGACCAGGTCCAGATAGACCTCGTCCTGGGTGCCGTAGAGCTTCAGTTCGACATCCGGCATCTCGCCGTCCATGAAGTCGTTATAGGTGGTGCCGCGCTGCAGGCCGATCACCTTACCCTTCAGGCCCTCGGCGGTGTCGGTCAGGCCGGCGCCTTCCTTGGCGACGAAGCGGCCGGGAGTGTTGTAGTACTTCTTCGAGAAGTCGATGCGCTGCATACGCTCCTCGGTGATCGACATCGAGGCGATGATGGCGTCGCACTTGCCCTCCAGCAGCGCCGGGATGATGCCGTCCCACTCGGACTGGACCATGGCGCAGCTCTTGCCCATCTCGGCGCAGAGCGCGTTGGCGATGTCGATGTCGAAGCCGATAACCTCGCCCGAGGCGTTGATCTCGGAGAACGGCGGGTAGGCGCCCTCGACGCAGATGTTCAGATCGGCGGCGGCGGCGGAGGTTGCGAAGGCCGCGAAGGCGGCGGCGGCGACCAGGCGTTTCATGTTACACTCCCTGTTTGGTTTTTTCGCTGCTGGATATTGGGCGGGGGATACTGCGCGCGTCAACAGGAGTCTCGGCCCCGGGGCCTCGCGCCAGCCACCCGGCGGCGGCCGTGATCCCGATGGACCGGGCGCCGGGGATCAATTAACAATCGGACCCGGTCACCGGGCCGGGGTCTGGCAACAGGCCGGGCGCCGCGGCGATGGAACCGGAAGGGCGTTCTGATGCGGGCGGATATTGCCATCGTCGGCGGCGGGGTGGTCGGGTTGTCGTTGGCATATGGGCTGCGCCGGCTGGGCCGCGCGGTGCTGGTGCTGGACGGAGGCGACGGCGACTTCCGCGCCTCGCGCGGCAACTTCGGGCTGATCTGGGTGCAGGGCAAGGGCGTCGGCGCGCCGCATTACGCCCGCTGGACCCGGCGCGCGGCGGCGATGGCGCCGGATTTTGCCGCCGAACTGGCCGAGGCCACGGGGATTGATCTGGCGCTGCGCCAGCCGGGCGGGTTCGACTACTTCACCGACGAAGCGGCGCTGGCGGCGCAGGTGACGGCGATGGAAGGGCTGCGCGCGGAGCTCGGCGGCGATTACCCGTTCGAGGTGGTCGGGCCGAATGCGCTGCGCCGCGAGATGCCGGAGATCGGGCCGAAGGTCGTGGGCGCGATCCTTGGGCATGAAGACGGCCATATGAACCCGCTCAGACTGCTGCGCGCGCTGGCACAGGGGGTGCGCCATGGCGGCGGGCGGGTCGAGACCGGGGTCAGGGTGACCAGCATCGCGCCCCTTGCGGGCGGAGGCTTCGCGCTGGCGCTGGCGGACGGCCGGGAGGCGGCAGCCGAGAAGGTGGTTCTGGCCGCCGGGCTGGGCGCGGCGGAGTTGGGGCCGCAGCTCGGGTTCAAGGCACAGGTCAGGCCGCAGCGCGGGCAGGTGCTGATCACCGAGCGGCTGGCACCCTTCATCACCCGCCCCTCGGCGACCATCCGGCAGGTGGACGAAGGCGGGGTGCAGATCGGCGCCAGCCACGAGGAGGTGGGGCTGGACGACCGCGAGACCGTCGCCGCCACCGCGGCGCTGGCGCGCCACGCGGTCGAGGTGTTCCCGCTGCTGGCCCGCGCGCGGCTGGTGCGGAGCTGGGGGGCGCTCAGGATCCTGACGCCGGACGGGCTGCCGATCTATCACCGGTCCGAGACCCATCCGGGCGCTTATCTGGTGACCTGTCACAGCGGGATCACCCTGGCTGCGGTCCATGCGCGGCTGTTGCCATTGTGGATCGAGGGCGCCGAGGGCGCGCCCGACCTGGAGGAGTTCAGTGAGCGACGCTTCGCCATTCAGACGGCTGCGTGAGCCGGGCCCCTCGCGGGTGCGTCTGACCTTCGAGGGGCGGGAGATCCACGCCGCGCCCGGCGACAGCGTGGCCGCGGCCCTGCTGGCAGCGGGGGTCACGAGCACCCGCGAGACGCCGGTCTCGGGGGCACCCAGGGCACCGTTCTGCATGATGGGCGCCTGCTTCGACTGCGTGGTCGAGATCGACGGCGAGGCGAACCGGCAGGCCTGCATGACCACCGTGCGCGAAGGCATGGCGGTGCGCCGCCAGCGGGGTGCCCGGCGGCTGGCGGCCCGGGGCGGCATCGAAGGGGATGGCGGCGGTGACGGATCGGATTGAGACCGACTGCGATTTCGCCATCATCGGCGCCGGCCCTGCGGGGATGGCGGCGGCGAACCTGGCCGCCGAGGGTGGCGCGCGGGTCGTGCTGCTCGACGAGCAGGCCGCGCCCGGCGGGCAGATCTACCGGGCGATCACCGCCGGGGGCGCCGGGCGGGGCGAAATCCTCGGCTCGGACTACCTGGCCGGGGCGGCGCTGGCGCGAGGATTGGAACAGCCCGGCATCCGCACCCTCTGGGGCGCGACGGTGTGGCGGGTGGATGCCAATGGCGGGGTGGTGTTCTCGCGCGGGGGCGCGGCCAGCCGGCTGCGCGCCCGGCGGATTCTGGTCGCCACCGGGGCGCTCGAGCGGCCTTTCCCCTTTCCAGGCTGGACCCTGCCGGGCGTGATGACGGCAGGTGCTGTGCAGATTCTGCTGAAAGGCGCGGGAATCGTGCCCGGGGACGCGGTGCTGGCGGGCTCGGGGCCGCTGCTCTACCTGGTCGCGAGCCAGATGATCGCGGCAGGCGCGCCGCCGGCGGCGCTGGTCGAGACGCGCGGCCCGAATGGGCTGGCCGGGGCAATGCGGCATCTGCCCGGCGCGCTGCGCGGCTGGCGCGTCCTCGCCAAGGGCGCCAGTCTGCTGGCCGCGATCCGGCGGGCGGGCGTTCCGCGCCATACCGGCGCGACCGGGCTGCGGGCCGAAGGCGGCGGCGCGGTCGAGGCGCTGCGCTTCAGGGCCGGCGGGCAGGACCATTTACTGCCCAGCCGGATCCTGCTGATCCATCAGGGCGTGGTGCCGAATGTCCAGATCTCGCGCAGCCTGCGCCTGGCTCATGACTGGGATGCCGCCCAGCGCTGCTGGCGGCCGCGCCTGGATGAATGGGGCGGCACCGAATGCGAGAAAATCGCCATCGCCGGGGATGGCGGCGGGATCGGCGGCGCCCGGGCCGCCGCGCTCCAGGGCCGGCTGGCGGCGCTGGAGGCGCTACGGGCGCTCGGCCAGATCGACATGGCGGAGCGGGACCGGCGGGCGGCGCCCGAGCGGCGCGCGCTGGCGCGGGAGCTGGCGATACGGCCATTCCTCGACGCGCTCTACGCACCGCCGCGCGAGGCGCTGGTACCGCCGGACGAGACCGTCATCTGCCGTTGCGAGGAGGTCACCGCGGGCGAGGTGCGCGGCTATGCGGCGCTCGGCTGCCTCGGCCCGAACCAGGCGAAGGCCTTCGGGCGCTGCGGCATGGGGCCGTGCCAGGGGCGCTATTGCGGCCTGACCGTCGGCGAGGTGCTGGCCGATGCCCGCGGTGTCGCGCCCGCCGAGGTGGGCTACTACCGGCTGCGGGCACCGCTGAAGCCGGTGACGTTGGGCGAGCTTGCCAGCCTCGATTCCGGCGGCGCAGCATAGGTCGCCCATGTCGTCGGGATGTGCTCCGCGAGAGTCCCCTTCGTGAGGATCTGCGCGCCCGTTCGAGGCCTTCATTTCGCAGGTGCGGCATTTTCGGGCTGGAATGCGACGCCTTCGCGCCCTAAAAGAGGCCAACAATCTCCGAGCCAGCGCAGGAGCAAGGGATGGCAGATGTGAACCGCGGCGACCGCCCGCTGTCGCCGCACCTACAGATTTACCGCCCGCAGATCACCTCCATCCTGTCGATCCTGCACCGAATGACCGGGGTCGGCCTGACGCTGGGCGGCGTGCTGGTGGTCTGGTGGTTGCTGGCGGCGGCCACCGGGCCGGAGTATTTCGCCACGGTCGACGGGTTGATCACGTCCTGGCTGGGGCATCTGGTATTACTGGGCCTGACCTGGGCGCTGAGCTATCACCTGCTGAACGGCATCCGGCACCTGTTCTGGGACCTGGGCTACGGCTTCGATCTGCCGAGCGTGGACCGCACCGGGATCGCAGTCGCGGTGGGATCGGGCGTGCTGACGGTGCTGCTGTGGCTGGTCGCGTGAGGAGGCGGGCATGACCTACAAGACATCGCGCGCCCGCGTTTCGGGCCTCGGCTCGGCGCGGCAGGGAAGCCATCACTGGTGGGTGCACCGGGTGACCTCGGTGGCGCTGCTGCCGCTGACGGTGCTGTTCGTCGTTCCCTTCGCCGGGGCGCTGGGCGGCAGCCACGAGGAGGTGCTGGCGCTCTACAGCAATCCCTTCCACGCGCTGGTGGCGATTCTTTTCATCGGCGTCGGCTTTCATCACCTGATGCAGGGCCTGCAGGTGGTGATCGAGGACTACGTCCACGGCAAGGCCTGGCGCACCGGGCTGCTGATCGGCAATTCCATGTTCTGCTGGGCCTTCGGCCTGGCCGGCGTTTTCGCCATTCTCAAGATCGCCTTCACGGGCTGACGCGCGGGGGAGAGAGGCCAGATGGCTGCTTACGAATTCATCGACCACGAGTATGACGTGGTGGTTGTCGGCGCCGGCGGCGCGGGTCTGCGCGCGACGCTGGGGATGGCCGAGCAGGGGCTGACGACCGCCTGCGTGACCAAGGTGTTCCCGACCCGCAGCCATACCGTCGCCGCCCAGGGCGGCATTGCCGCCAGCCTGGCCAACATGGGCCCGGACAACTGGCAGTGGCACATGTACGACACCGTCAAGGGCTCGGACTGGCTGGGCGACATGGACGCCATGGAATACCTGGCCCGCGAGGCGCCGAAGGCGATCGTCGAGCTGGAGCACTACGGCGTGCCGTTCTCGCGCACCGAGGAGGGCAAGATCTACCAGCGCCCCTTTGGCGGCCATACCACCGAATTCGGCGAAGGCCCGCCGGTGCAGCGCACCTGCGCCGCCGCCGACCGCACCGGCCACGCCATGCTGCACACGCTCTACGGCCAGTCGGTCAAGCAGAAGGCCGAATTCTTCGTCGAGTACTTCGCCACCGATCTGATCATGTCCGAGGACGGCCAGTGCCAGGGGGTGATCGCCTGGAAGCTGGACGACGGCACCATCCACCGCTTCAGCGCCAAGATGGTGGTGCTGGCGACGGGTGGCTATGGCCGGGCCTATTTCTCGTGCACCTCGGCCCATACCTGCACCGGCGACGGGGCGGGGATGGTCGCTCGTGCCGGGCTGCCGCTGCAGGACATGGAGTTCGTCCAGTTCCACCCCACCGGCATCTACGGCGCCGGCTGCCTGATCACCGAGGGCGCCCGCGGCGAGGGCGGCTACCTGACCAACAGCCAGGGCGAGCGCTTCATGGAACGCTATGCGCCGACCTACAAGGACCTGGCATCGCGCGATGTGGTGTCGCGCTGCATGACCATCGAGATTCGCGAGGGCCGCGGCGTCGGGGCCGAGAACGATCATATCCACCTGCACCTGAACCACCTGCCGCCCGAGACCCTGAAGCTGCGGCTGCCGGGGATTTCCGAGTCGGCAAAGATCTTCGCCGGGGTCGACGTGACCCGCGAGCCGATCCCGGTGATCCCGACGGTGCATTACAACATGGGCGGCGTGCCCTCGAACTACTGGGGCGAGGTGATCCGCTCGTCGCCGGACGACCCGGACGCCCTGGTGCCGGGGCTGATGGCCTGCGGCGAGGCGGCGAGCTGCTCGGTGCATGGCGCCAACCGGCTGGGCTCGAACTCGCTGACCGATCTTGTCGTGTTCGGCCGCGCCTGTGCGATCCGCGCGGGCCAGATCGTCAAGCCCGGCGCTCCGAACCAGGAACTTAACAAGGCCTCGGTCGACAGGGCGATGGCCCGTTTCGACCGGCTGCGCCATGCCAAGGGCGCCGCCCCCACCGCCGACCTGCGGTTGAACCTGCAGAAAGCGATGCAGACCGACGCGGCGGTGTTCCGGACCTCGAAGACCCTGAAGGAAGGCTGCGCCAAGGTCGCCAAGATCGACGCGGCCTTCGACGACGTGAAGGTCACCGACCGCTCGCTGATCTGGAATTCCGACCTGATGGAAACGCTGGAGCTGGCGAACCTGCTGCCCTGCGCCCTGGCGACGGTCTATTCCGCCGAGGCCCGGAAGGAGAGCCGCGGCGCCCATGCCCACGAGGACTTCCCCGACCGCGACGACAAGGACTGGCGCAAGCACAGCCTCGCCACGGTCGGCACCCGGGACGTGGTGACCATGACCTATCGCCCTGTGCATATCGACCCGCTGACACCCGAGGACAAGGGCGGCATCTCGCTAAAGCGGATCGCGCCCAAGGCGCGGGTGTATTGAGGCCGTGCATGATGGGGCGCCCATGGTGACTGGAAGCGAATCCCGCTTCCGCCGCGATCCGGACGAAATCGCGGCGATCATGGACCGGCGGGCGAAGCGCGCCATCGACCATGTGACCGCGCACGCCTGGGGCAAGACGCCGCGCCTCTGCCCGATCTGCGGCTACGAGGGCATGTTCTCCCCCGTTCGCCACAAGCCCGAGATCTGGTGCCCGTGTTGCGACTCGCGCCCCCGGCACCGGCTCTTGAAGCTGTGGATGGACCGCGAGATGGTACTGCCCGCCCAGGAAACCGGGGAATGCGCGAAGGTCCTGCATTTCGCCGCCGAGCCCTGGGTGCGCGACTGGTTCGAGGACCGCGGCGCGGACTACGTGACGGCGGATATCAACGATCAGTTCGACCTGCAGCTCGACATCACGGCGATGGATCTGCCGGACGCCAGCTTCGACATGGTGATGGCCAATCATGTGCTGGAGCATGTGGACGACCGCGCCGCCCTGGCCGAGATCTTCCGGGTCTTGAGGCCCGGCGGTCAGGCGGTGCTGACCGCGCCGGTGATCGATGGCTGGGATCGCACATACGAGAACCCGGCGCTGGTCACCGAGGACGAGAAGCGCCTGCACTACGGCGACCCGACACATCTGCGGTTCTATGGCCGCGACCTCCACGAGCGCATCCGGGACGCCGGATTCTCACTGGAGGAATTCGTGGCGGTCGAGCCCGATGTGTCGATCCATGCCCTGCACCGGGGCGAGCGGATATTCGTGGGCGTCAAGCCCGCAGCGAAGGAGTGAGAGATGGTTGAGTTCAACCTGCCGAAGAACTCGCGCATCACCACCGGCAAGACCTGGCCGGCACCGCAGGGCGCCGCCAATGTGCGGGTGTTCAAGATCTACCGCTGGGACCCCGACACGGGGAAGAACCCGCGCATCGACACCTATCATGTGGACATGGACAATTGCGGGCCGATGGTCCTGGACGCGATCATCAAGATCAAGAACGAGATCGACCCGACCCTGACCTTTCGCCGGTCCTGCCGCGAGGGGATCTGCGGCTCCTGCGCGATGAATATCGACGGCATCAACACGCTGGCCTGCACCTATGGGCTGGACGAGATCAAGGGCGACGTGAAGATCTACCCGCTGCCGCATATGGAGGTGGTCAAGGACCTGATCCCGGATCTGACCCATTTCTACGCCCAGCATGCC
>DATHZU010000004.1:0-9540 GCA_035458445.1 Thermohalobaculum sp.
ATGTATCCGATTGACCAGCACCCCGAGCTCAAGGATCCGGTCTACAATCCCAGGCTGGTCTGGCAGCTGACGGAAATCGAGCTGCGGTGAAGGCCTCCTTCGGCATCACGCGCGGCCTTACAACGGCTGCGCTGCTGGGCCTGATGGTTCTGGCGATGCTTGGATTCAGCGCGCAGGAAAAGGACTTGGAGGGCCTGCGCCAATCCAGCAAGGAAAGCATCTACTGGAGCTCTTCTCAGGCCGAGGCGGAACTGGCACGCTTCCTTACTGCGCTCGGCCGCTATTCTATTGGCGATGCGGACGTGTCCGAGGCAGAAGTCAACAAGCGCTTCGATATCGTTTGGAGCCGCATTGCGCTGTTCGAGCAAGGCGACGTTGGCCGGCGTCTCGCCGAGTTCGACACCGAGCCCGGGGTCGTCGAGGAATTGCGAAATCTTCTGCGCAAGCATGAAGCGACGATCCTGAACCTTTCGCGACTGAATGAAGACGCAGAGCATCGCGCCGTCCTTTCCGAGTTCACCGAGGCAGGCGAACGGCTTCGCCAATTGTCGGTCAAGCTTCTCGCCGCCGAGGAGGCGCGCCTCGCCAGCGTGCGCGGCAATGTCCGCACCAGTGCACGGCTCACCTGGGCAGTCAGCATGGCGGCGCTGGTCCTGGCGTTGCTGCTGATCGGTGTCATGCTGATCGAGACGCGGCGGTACCGCCGCATGGCCGAGGAGAGCGCCGAGCTTGCTGCACGTGCCGAGGCTGCCAGCCGGGCGAAGTCACGGTTCCTGACGATGATGAGCCATGAATTGCGAACGCCGATGAATGGTGTGCTGGGGCTGCTGGCGCTGGTGCGTCAGACTAATCTGAATGACGGACAGGCCCGCCTTATCGAGCAGGCGGATCGGTCCGGGCGGCAGATGAGCGCATTGCTGGGCGACATTCTCGACTTCTCGGACCTGCAAAGCGAAAGCCTGATCATGTCGCGCGAGATGTTCGCGCTGCGCGAGCTTTCGGATTCGGTCGAGAAAATGTTTGGTCCGATCATTCAGCGCGAAGGCGTCTCGTTCGACATCGAGATTGCGCCGGGCGCGCCGCGCTGGGTGGTCGGCGACATGGCACGCCTGCGTCAGTCGCTCGGGCATTTTGTGACCTTCCTTGTCGACGTGGTTGGCACGCGCGACGTCAGGATGGTGATATCCGGCGAATCGCATATGGTCCGGTTCGACATCGACATCGCGGTTCAGGAGGGCGACCGGCCCGG
Source organism: Thermohalobaculum sp. (assembly GCA_035458445.1). Lineage (GTDB taxonomy): Bacteria > Pseudomonadota > Alphaproteobacteria > Rhodobacterales > Rhodobacteraceae > Thermohalobaculum. Next base: position 1,250 of record DATHZU010000004.1, read on the forward strand.
CTGGCAGCCCGAGGCGATTTTCGGGCGGGCCTCGGCGGAGTATGGCGAGTTCGCCTCCGACTCGCTGGGGCCGATGATTGCCCGGGGCCTGGTGACCCTGATGGGCGGCTCCGTCTTTCTCAGCCGACCCAGGCCGGGACGCGCCGTATTGTCGGTGGCTGTCCCGCTGGAAACGGTCGAGGGTCCGGGTGACAGCGTTCACATAGAAGCGCAGTCGATCACTGTGCAGACGGTGCTGCTCGCGCTGCTGAAAAAGCTGTCGCGCCCGATCTGGGAACCGGGCTCCAGCCCGAATCGTGTGGGTGCCGTTCTCATGGAAGCCGGCGGCAACGAGGAGAAGGCGCGGGCGGCCCGGATGCGGTCCTCCTATCCCTCGGCGCGGCTGATCGCCATCGGGAATCCCTCCTCGCCGGATCTGTTTGATTCAGTTTGCCCTCTGCCGGTCAGCGCCGCGGCGCTGGGGGAAGCGATATCCGCCGGCGCAACCAGTCTAAGCTTCAAGGCATCATGAGATCATGAGCGGATCCGTGCGGGCGAGACGCAATGTTATTGGAAGCGCTATGCCGGACGCCTGGCAGGCCGCCGCGAATGCACAGTGCGTAGCCTCCAGCGCATCGCCGGAGCGGCTTCCGCCCAGTGTTGGGGGATTCTGAATTGTTGTCAGGTGTTCGAGTCCTCTTGGCCGAAGACAACCCCACCAACCAGCTTGTCGCGACCCAGATGCTGGAGAGCATGAGCGCGAACGTGACGGTTGCTACCGATGGAGTGGAGGCGCTGGAGCGGGTCCATCAGGGGTTTTTCGACGTCCTCCTGATCGATATCGAGATGCCTCGGATGAACGGCATCGAGTTGATGCGGCGGCTGCGGGCCGACGGCGGCCGGATCGGGTCGCTGCCGATGATCGCACTGACCGCCTATGTGATGCGCGAGCACCTGGCCGCGATCCGCGAAGCCGGCGCCGACGGGGTGATTGCCAAGCCGATCCAGTCCATCGAGCAGTTCGGCAAGGAAATCCGCGAGTTCATGGTCGGCCGCGCGGCTCAGGACGCCCCCGCGTCGGGTGCAAGCCCGGCCGGGCAACCAGCCATCGCAACGGAAGATGTCCCCCCCGCTACGCCCGGCGAGAACGCGATCGATCTCGCCATCTTCGATGCCCTGGCCGAAATCATCGGCCAGGCGGCGATGTCCGAATTCCTGGGCAAGGTCGGCCTGGACATTCGGGCAGCCGCTCAGCGCCTGCAGCAGGCGGTCAGCGAGTCCGATCTCGACGAGGCACGCGCCGCCACCCACGTCCTGATCTCGGTCGCGGGCACGATCGGCGCCGTCAAGGCACAGCAGCTGGCACGCGTCGTCAATAATGCGGCCCATGCCGGCGATGAAGCCACGGTGCGACACGAGGCGGCCGAATTGCTGTCGGAGATCGGCTCGGTCACCGAGTTCGTCGAAGCGCGCCACCAGGCGGCGGCGACATGAGCCTGGCCAGCCGGCGCCAACCGGACCGCGACCGGCAGAGATCCGGGCCCGGCGGTTCTGCTGCAGCACAGCCGGAACCCGGCGGCAGAGTCCGCCGCTATTTCTCGGCCGGCGATCCGGTCGTCGGTGGGGACGGGCAGGAATACGGTTTGCCGGACATGGTCCGTGTCAATGTGCTGGTGCGGGGCTTCTCCGAACCGGGAGACGGGGATCGCCCGGCTGCCGCGCGCATCCTCTTCGCGGATGCGATTGCGGCGCTGGTTGGCTCGCGCCTGGCGGATGTCGAATCGGCGCTGATCGCGGCGACGGTGCGGCGGTATCGCGGATCAATTCAAATGGCGGCCGTGGACCTGGGCGTCAGCCCATCGACGCTGTATCGCAAGCGCGCCAGTTGGTCGGAAGGCGCAGAGGCCGAGCCGCCGGAGTGACCGGCCGCTCAGGTGCGAGCCCGCGCCCGCGCATCTGATTCGCCGCCTGGCGGGGTCTGGGCCCTGGCGCGCGCAGCCAGGGGCGGCCGGAGCGACCAACGACGCGCGTCCCGGCGGTTCGCTCTTGATGCAGTCGCCGAATGGAAGTGCCGCCCCAGCCGAAGCTGGGGCGGGAATACCCTCAGGGGTATTGGGGCTACTTCCGGTGGCACCGGGGACCGGATGTGAGAACGGGGGGGTCCGGCCACAGGCAGTTCCACCTGAAAGTACAGCCAGATAAGCGCATCGTGGTTAAGATTCCGTGAATCACGGCGAATGCTCAAAGTGTCGGCGATTTGCCGGCGAGCCGGGCTGACCCGGTTGGAAACGCGGCCCCCCGGATGACGAATTTTCGCCGAAGCCTTCGGAAAGGTCTTTCCCGCGGCAACAGACGTGGTATTTCCTTTGTGCGGAAATCGTTTTCATATTCCTGGGAGAACTGATGAGCGACGCCAAAGTCAGATCTTCAGGGCAGGTCCGCTCGCTCACCCGGGCGCTTACGCTGTTGCGGCACCTAGCCGCCAGTGGCGACGGCATGTCGCTGACCGAGCTTTCCGATGCAGCCGGCTTGCCGCCATCCACAACGCATCGCCTGTTGACGACGCTCGAATCCGAACGCTTCGTGCGTCCCGAACCTCAGGGCGGCCTTTGGCGGATCGGTGTTGCGGCGTTCTTCGTGGGTGCCGCGTTCGCACGCAGCCGCGACAAGCTCAGCCTGGCCCGGCCCTATCTGCGTCGGCTGATGGAGTTGTCCGGAGAAACGGCGAATCTCTTCGTCGAGAGCGACGGCGAGGCGATCTGCATTGGCCAGATAGAATCCCGCCACGCCATGCGCGCGATCACGGGTGTCGGCGGTAGGGTGCTGCTGCATTCGTCGGGCGCCGGCAAGGCCCTGATGGCGAACATGGAGCCCGCCCGGCGCCAGCGCATTCTGGGGACGATGGCCCTGCCGCGCGAGACCCAGCGCACGATCACCGACCGCAACCGCCTGGAAGCGGAACTCGAGAACGTCCGCAGTCTTGGCTACGCCGTCGATGACGAGGAGCATGCCCTGGGTTTGCGCTGCGTCGCAGCCCCGGTGTTCGACGAATTCGGCCGGGCCGTGGCGTCGATCTCGGTTTCCGGCCCCAGTGCGCGGATTCCGGTCGAGCGGCTGGTCACGCTGGGCAGGATGGTCGCCCAGGCCGCACTGGAGGCCACGCGAGACTATGGCGGCGAGGCGCCGGTGGCTGCGCAGTAGAGGGCCCGCGGGGCAGGCGGCGCGGCCGGTGAAATCCGCTTTACGCCGTGCCCGGGCTTTGTTATACGCCCACACACTTCATGAAAGTGCGGCTGTTCCGGCGTAGCTCAGTTGGTAGAGCATCGGACTGTTAATCCGCGGGTCGTAGGTTCGAGTCCTACCGCCGGAGCCAATCTTTCCAACAGGTTGCAATTAAGGCGCCGCCGCGATGGATGGCGCTTTTTTTCATTGTTGCCCCCTCAAATCTCGATCCCTGCCTTTCGCCCCTCGTAGAACGCGTATGGCGCCGTCCGTGGCGCGGCGCAGTCGCCGATCCGGCGGAATGGCACATCAAGGGCCGCGAGTCCGGCGGTCAGATCGCTCTCGGCCATGTTGGTGGTTGCCAGCACCAGCGAGCCCGCCTCGATCAGCTTCTCGGCGCCGGTCAGAAGCGATACTACCCGCGCGCCGTCGGCGGTCCAGCTCAGGATCGCACTCTCGGTCTCGAAGCCTACGCCCAAGCCCGCGAGGATGCGCCGGGCCGGGAAATCGGCGGCGCTTCGCTGCAGCTCCTTGGCGACCAGGGCATCCGGGGTGACGATGGTCACCTGGTGCCCGTCCTCGGCGATCTTCCAGGCGGTGCCGACGCCGCGCCAGTTGCCGCCCTCGTCGAGGACGATCACCGTTCCCTTCAGGCGGGCGGCGTTCATCATCACGTCCTCGACCGACCAGACATCGCCGCGCTCAATTCCCGGCAACGAATCCAGATGGGTCATTGCCCTCTGGAACCCGGTTCCGGCGGGCAGCGAGCCGGTCGCGACAATCACCTCGTCGGCGCCGAATTCGGCGATCTCGGCGGCATCCATATAGCTGTTGTAGTTGATCCGCACCTGCAGCTTCTCAAGCTGGCGCTCGTACCAGGCGATCAGGTCGAGAATCTGCGCCCGGCGCGGCTGCAGGCCGGCCAGCCGGAATTGGCCGCCCAATTCGGGTCCGGCCTCGGCCAGGGTCACCCGGTGGCCGCGCTCGGCGGCCGCCCGGGCCGCTTCCAGCCCGGCCGGGCCGCCTCCAACCACCAGGACCGACTTCGCGGCCGGGGCAGGGGTGAACCGGTCGCCACCCCATTCATGCTCGCGCCCGGCAGATGGATTGATCAGGCAGGATATCCAGTAGTCGCGCGACCGCCGGCCCCAGCACATCTGGTTGCAGGAAAGACAGCCGCGAATGTCCTCCGGGCGGCCCGACAGCGCCTTGTTCGCCAGATGCGGGTCGGCGATCTGGCCGCGCACGATCGAGACCAGATCGGCCTGGCCTGCGCCCAGCACGGTCTCGGCATTCTCCGGGGTGCGGATATGGCACTCGGCGGTGACGAGGGCATGGGTCACTGCCCCCTTCAGCGTCTCGGCCAGATCGGCGCCGAGCTTCTCCGGGTAGAGGAAGGTCGGCATCAGCTTGTAGAAGTCGAAATAGCTGCCGACGCCACAGGTGACATAGTCCATCATGTCCTCGCGGTCGTGCAGGGCGACGATTTCGCTCAAGGACTCGCGGCTCAGGGCCGCCGGAACATCGGGCTCGTCATTGACCGCCAGCCCGACGATGAAGTCGTCGCCGCAGGTCTTGCGGATCCGCGACATGATCTCGCGCGAGACCCGGGTGCGGTTCTCCAGCGAGCCGCCCCAGCGATCGGTGCGCCGGTTCGACCAGGGGGTCCAGAACTGGTCGACGAAGCCGTGATAGGCGGCCCAGACCTCGACGCCGTCGAAGCCCGCATCGCGGCAGCGGCGGGCGGCCTGGACAAAGCCGTCGATGGTCTCCTCGATTTCCGCCTCGGTCATGGCGTGGCTGCCGTCTGAATCGTGATAGCTCGGCAGACCCGAAGGCGACCAGTGCGGGTGGTACGAGTTGTCGGAATCGCCATGGGCGCCGACATGGTAGAGCTGCTGAAGGATCACCGCGCCTTCGGCTTTCACCGCCTCGGTGATGCGGCGGAAATGCGGGATCACGCCGTCGTCGGAATGGCGGAAATTGCCCCGCGTCAGCACCGCGGCGGCGTGGACCGGCACCGGCTCGATCACCAGCATCGCCGCACCGCCCATGGCGCGCTCACGGTAATAGGCCAGGTGCTGGTCGCCGGGGTAGCCGTCGAGCGCCATATTCGCGGTGTGGGCCCCGAAGACGATCCGGTTGCGCAGTGTCCTGTGGCGCAGCCGGATCGGCGAACCAAGGTGCTTGAAAGCGGTCATGGCGTTCCTTTCAGGTGGGCGCCGGCCGCTGGAAACGGCCGGAGTTCCATATCCTGGTCTGGTGGCGGTCCATTCTCAGATTTCATGCATCGGGTGCAAGTCATCATCAAGCGCCGCATGGGTCATGCGCTCGGAAACTCGATGCTCTCGCCCGTCAGGTCCAGGGCGACGCGCTCGCGGCGCTGAACGCGCGGGCCCAGGAACTCCAGGTCCGCGACGCGGCGGCCGGCGAGGCCAAGGGCCGGTTCCGCTGCGGCGCATTCATCTACCATTCATGTGGCGCGCGCACCCCGGAGGCGAAGTGACGATGCGGTGGGCAGCCATTGGATTGATGCTGGTTCTTGCCGCCTGCGGGCAGAGGGCGTCCTACAGTGACCCCGGCAATACCCGTCCCGTCCCGCAACGTTCGCTGCCGTCCGAGGATTCGGGCATTGGCGGGACCGGCGTCTCCGTTTGCGAGGAGAAGGAGGGCGGCATCGGCGGCACCGGCTGCACGCCCGGCGGGTCGGGGGCGGGGTCTCCCTAGATCGTCGGCAGTCTTCGGGCGGTGACGTTCGAACCTTCACTTACAGGATATTGACCTCGACGCTGTCGGCGAGGGTGTTGGCGATGAAGCAGTATCGATGGGCGCGTTCCTGCATCTTTTCCATCTCGGCCGCCGCGACCGAGAATCCCGTGTCGAAGCGCACGACGGGATGCATGTCCACGCGCGTGACCGACATCTGCCCCCTGGGGTTCTTGCCCAGATAGGCCACGGTGCGGTCGTAATAGCTGGCCACCGGCCAGCCCGCCTTTGCGGCCAGCGCGAGGAAGGTCAGCATGTGGCAGCTGGACAGCGCCGAGGCGAGGGCCTGTTCGGGGTTGGTACAGGAGGCGTCGCCGCCGTAATCCGGGGCGGCGTCGACCTGGACTTCGAAGATGTCGTTGAACTGAACGGTATGCTCGCCCGAATACGCGCCGGGTTTCAGTTCTGGCTCCTTGCGCTGCCAGTGCAGGTCGATCGAGATGTCTGACATGTGTTGACGCCCCTTTTTCTGCCGTCAGGCCGCCGCGATGGATTTCTTCGGGTCGTAGAACGGGCGCTCCACGATGGTGGCACCGACTGTCCCGGCGTCGTTCACGATGCCAGACCGGTTCACGACCTCGACATCCGCACCCAGATCGGCGTGCTCGGCCGCGACCATGGCGAGTGCGATGTTCTTCTCGAGACGCGGCGAGTAGACCGCCGAGGTGACCTTGCCGATGGTCACGCCGTCCTTCTTGACGGCCCAGAACGAGGTGTTCGGCCCTTTCAGGGGCTCTCCGCCAATGATCAGGCCCACCTGCTTGCGGGTCACACCCTGTTCGTTGATGCGGCGCAGCGCGGCCTTGCCGATGAAGTCGGCGTCGATGTCGAGGTTCACCAGCCGGTCGAACCCGAGCTCGTAGGGGTTGGTGTTGATATCCGCGTCGGCGTGATAGGACAGCATGCCGCCTTCGATGCGGCGGATCGTCGAGGTGTGGCCGGGCTGCAGGCCGAAGGGCTTGCCCGCCGCCATGATCTTTTCCCACAGCTCGTCGCCGCGCGATCCGTCCCGCAGATAGAGCTCGTAGCCCAGCTCGCTGGACCAGCCGGTGCGCGACACGATCAGTGGGATGCCGTCCAGCTCGAGCTCGCGCAGCCAGTAATACTTGAGATCCATGATGCTGTCGCCGAACAGCGCCTTCATCACCTCGCCCGATTTCGGGCCCTGCAACTGCAAGGGCGAGACATCCGGCTCGCCGATCGTGACATCGAGCCCCGAATGCACCGCCAGGCCCTGCGCCCAGAGCAGGATGTCGCTGTCGGCCAGCGAGATCCAGAAGTGGTTCTCGGCCAGGCGCAGCAGGATCGGGTCGTTCAGGATGCCGCCATCCGCGTTGGTGATCAGGATGTACTTGCACTGCCCGACCGCCATCTTCGACAGGTCGCGCGGGGTCAGCATCTGGACGAAGCGGGCGGCATCCGGCCCGGTGATCTCGACCTGGCGCTCAACCCCCACGTCGCAAAGGATCGCGTCGTTCACCAGGTTCCAGAAGTTCTGCTCCGGATCGCCGAAATCGCGCGGGATGTACATGTGGTTGTAGACCGAGAACCCCTTCGCGCCCCAGCGGACGGTCGCGTCGAAATAGGGGGATTTGCGGATCTGCGTGCCGAACCCGAAGTCGCTTGATTGCGTCATGGTCTTCGCCCTTTTTCACCCGCGGTACGATCCGCTGTGGATTGCCTGGATTGAGCGAATGTCTACCAGAAGAGGCGCATGGGGGTCGCACTGAAAACATGCCGCTGGAAGACCGGACGGACTGTTGGCGGGCGTTTTGCAGACCGTTCGGTCTGGCGGCCTCAGCTGCCGGCCCTGGCGGTCAGCGCCGCAAGGTTGGGCGACCCGGATTTGACCTCGCGCGTCACGATGTAGGTCATGTAGCGGTCGATCCCCAGCTCGGCCGCGAGCAGGGATTCCATCAGGTTCTGAAAGGCGGCCAGATTCGGGCTGAAGACCTTCATCACGTAGTCCATGCCCCCGCCGGTGGCGATGCATTCGGTGACCTCGTCCAGTGCGCGAATAAAGGTCTCGAACCGGTCGAAATCCGATTTGCGGTGATGGGTGAGCGCGACGGTGACGATGACCTGGGTGAAATCACCGATGCGGTCAAGCGCAATGACGCCGCGATAGCCGCGAATGAAGCCCGCCGCCTTCAGCCTGCTCAAACGTGCCCAACACGGCGTCGGCGACAGATTAACGATCTCGGCCAACCTGGTCTTGCTCAGTTGCCCGTGCTTCTGGATCGCGCTGAGGATCCGAATATCCGCCGCATCAAGGCCAAGGCTCTTCATTCATTCGGGTCTTTCGCTGAGTCTCTCAACATAAG
>DATHZU010000005.1:0-13732 GCA_035458445.1 Thermohalobaculum sp.
AGCGCGCCGGCAAGCTGGAGTTGAGCCCGGTCCAGTTCAAGGACAACGCGCATCTGATGCGTGTGATCAACAAGATCGTCAGCGCGGTTGGCCGCCGCGTCGATGAAAGCTCGCCCTGGGTCGACGCTCGTCTCGCCGACGGCAGCCGTGTCAACGCCATGGTCCAGCCCTGCGCACTTGATGGCCCGCTGCTGTCGATCCGCAAATTCGCCAAGATGCCGTTCACCGTGGACAAGCTGATCTCGGGCCAGGCGTTCTCGGAGGAGATGGCGCTGTTCCTGCATGCCTGCGTGCGGACCCGGCTGAACATCCTGATCTCCGGCGGCACCGGGTCGGGCAAGACGACGACGCTGAACGCGCTGTCGAGCTTCATTCCCAATGACGACCGCATCGTGACGATCGAGGATACCGCCGAGTTGCAGCTCCAGCAGGACCATGTGGGCCGGATGGAATCGCGCCCGGCGAATATCGAGGGTACCGGCGCCGTCACCATCCGCGACCTGGTCAAGAACGCCCTGCGTATGCGCCCTGACCGCATCGTCGTCGGCGAGTGCCGCGGCGAGGAGGTCATCGACATGCTGCAGGCCATGAACACCGGCCATGACGGCTCGATGACCACGATCCACGCCAATAACCCGCGCGACGCGCTGGGCCGCATCGAGAACATGATCGGCATGTCGGGCATCGAGCTGCCGCTGAAGGCGGTGCGCACCAACATTGCCGCCGCGGTGAACCTGATCGTGCAGGTCTCGCGCATGACCGACGGCAAGCGGCGGATGATTTCGATCTCCGAGATCGTGGGCATGGAAGGCGACGTCATCACCATGCAGGAGATCTTCAAGTTCAATCGCCAGGGCACCGACAACAATGGGCGGATCATCGGCCGCTATTGCGCCACGGGCATCCGCAGCCAGTTCGCCGAGCGGTTCAAGCAGTGGGGTTACGACCTGCCCACCAGCCTGTTCCGGCCAGAGCTTTGAGGCGTTAGGGAGACCCGGGAATGCTGTTCCAGCCGATCATATACGCGCTGATCTTCATCGGCGTCTTCATGGTGGTCGAGGGCGCCTATCTGGCGATCTACGGCAAGACGCTGAAGCGCGAGAAGAAGTTCAACCGGCGTCTGGCTCTGCTTCAGGACGGCAAGGACACCGAGGAAGTCCTGGGCATCCTGCGCGTCGAGCGCGAGGGTGTCGAGAAGAACGACCGCATGCCGGTGATCGGCCCGCTGATCGAGATGGCGCGCCACGCCGCGATCACCCTGACCATCACCCAGATTGCCATCAGCCTTTCCGTGCTGATCTTCATCTCGTTCATCCTGCTGACCTTCTTCACCGGTGCGGCAATCCAGATCCGCATCGTCGTGGCGCTGATCACGGGCTACGCGGCTTTCTACATCTGGCTGCGGGGCAAGGCGAAAAAGCGCATCCTGCTGTTCGAGGAGCAACTTCCCGACGCGCTGGACCTGATGGTCCGCTCGTTGCGCGTCGGCCACCCGATGACCGCGGCGATCGGCATCGTGGCGCGCGAGATGCCGGATCCCGGCGGCACCGAGTTCGGCCTGATCGCCGACGAGGCGACCTATGGCATGCCGATCACCGAGGCGATGGACCGCCTGGCCGCGCGCGTGCCGGTGCATGACCTCAAATTCGTCGCCATCGCGATCAACATCCAGGCGACCTCGGGCGGCAATCTGGCCGAGATCCTCGACGGCCTCAGCGCCGTGATCCGCTCCCGGTTCAAGCTGTTCCGCAAGGTCCGGGCGATCACCGCCGAGGCGCGCTGGTCGGGCTGGTTCCTGTCGGTCTTCCCGGTGATCGCGCTCTTGCTGGTGCAGGTCGTCAAGCCGGACTACTATGACCGGGTGTCGGATCACCCGCTGTTCCTGCCGGGGGCGATCCTGACAGTCATCCTGCTTGTGGTGAACATCTTCTTCATGCGCAGGCTAGTCGATATCAAGGTATAGGACGGGTAGGATATGGAAGGCGAAGCCGCAGCATCGGGTCCGGGACTCGCTGAACAGGTCTGGCTCTATCTGATCGAGAGCTTCGGCCCTGCGGGGCCGTTCTACGCAATCGCCGCGATCGGGATCGTTCTGGTCCTGGTGGCGATGCCCATCGTCCTGCGCAAGCCGAAAGACCCGCTGCAGCGGTTCAATTTCGACGACGAGCGGCTGCGGACCGAACTGGTACGGCTGCGCGATGACGGCGATGACGGCGCCCTGTCCGGCCTGGCCGACTACCTGGAGCCGAAGGACCAGGAGGAGATGTCCGAGGTCCGCGCGATGCTGCGCTCGGCAGGCTATCGCGGCGCCTCGGCGGTTCGGCAATACTACTTCGCCCGCGCCGGGTTGGCCTTCGGGATGCTGCTGATCGGCCTGATCGGCACCTTCCTGATCCCGGAGCAACCGGATCTGGTGTTCAGCGCGATCCTGTCGGGCCTGCTGGCGCTGGCCGGATATTTCGCGCCGTCCTATATCGTCCGCCGGAAGATCGAGGTCCGCAAGGAACAGATCACCAACGGTTTCCCGGACGCGATGGACATGATGCTGGTCTGCATCGAGGGCGGCCAGTCGCTGGACCAGGCGATGGCGCGCGTCGGCGAGGAGATGAAGATCTCCTCCGGCCCGCTTGCCGAGGAATTCGCGCTGGTAAGCTACGAGTTCCGCGCCGGCAAGGACCGCATGCTGGTGCTGCGCGATTTCGCCGAGCGCTGCGCGGTCAGCGATATCAGCTCGTTCGTGACCGTGCTGATCCAGTCGGCGGCCTTCGGTACCTCGGTCGCCCAGGCGCTGCGCGTCTATGCGGCGGAAATGCGCGACAAGCGGCTGATGCGGGCCGAGGAAAAGGCCAACGTGCTGCCGACCAAGCTGACGCTGGGAACCATGATGTTCACGGTGCCGCCGTTGATCCTGATCCTGGTCGGGCCATCGGTCATCATGATCATCCGTTCGCTTGGCGGTCTGGTGAGTGGCCAAGCACCGCTGACCCCGTGATGCGTGCCACACGGTGCGCGCTGGCTGCCCTCGTTCTTTGCCTGCCCGGCCAGTCACTGGTTGGATGCGCCCCGACCGGCGAGCAAAAGGCCTTTGCGCCCGAGGATGCGCCGGCCGGGACCTATCTGAAGCTGGGCAAGAGCTTGTTGTTGGCCAACGAGCCGGAACTGGCCTTCGATGCCTTCATCGCTTCGATACGCCTCGACGGCGTCTCGGCCGAGGCCTTGACCGGCGCCGGGATCGCCTCGCAGAAACAGGGGTTGCTGACGGCAGCGCGGCGGTATTTCGAGCAAGCTGTCGAACTGGACCCGACATCCGTTACCGCCAACAACAATCTGGGCGTGGTGCTGTTCCTGATGAACGAGTACTATCCGGCGCGCGACGCGTTCCGGGCGGCCTATGCCCTGTCGAGCGGCCGCAGCGAAATAGCCGAGCGCAACCTGAACCGTACCGAAGCGGTGGTTGCGCAGATTGAGGAAGCCAGGCAAGAAGACCCGGAAACCTCGCATCGAGTGGTACGCCTCGGGACCAGTGTGTTCCGGATCACGCCGAGTGAGGATGCCTCGCCGGCGGAGATGATTGGAGCGGAGTGAGGAAGGACAGGCAATGATCAAACGGATGGCGGTGGGCATGGTACTCGCCGTGGCGACGCTGGCGCTCGGCGCCTGCGAAAGCGTCAGCCAGCGACCCGATCCACTGGCGGGCAACGTCATCGACGAGGCCAACCTCAGCGACCTGATGCTGCAGGCGGGCGATCCCGAGGACGCGGTGGCCTATTTCGAGGAGTCGCTGGCGCGCGAGCCTGACCGCACCGACTTCCGCCGCGGCCTGGCGATTTCGCTGGTGCGGGCGAAGCGGCTGGTCGAGGCAGCGCGGGTCTATCAGGAGCTGGTGACCCTGGACCAGGACGAGCCGGCCGACCGGCTGGAATACGCCTTCGTGCTGATCCGGCTGGACCGTTTCGACGAGGCCACCACGGTCGCGCTCACCCTTCCCGATGGCATGGACAGCCCGCGCCGCCACGTCCTCGACGGCATGGTTGCCGATCAGGCGAAGGACTGGGAGACGGCGGATGCCGCCTATGGCAAGGCCGAAAAACTCAGCACCCGGCCTGCCAAGATCTTGAACAACTGGGGCGTCAGCAAGATGGCGCGCGGCGACCTGCAAGGCGCCGCGGCGACCTTCGAGCGGGCTCTGGCCTTCGACAGCAGGCTGTTCAGCGCCAAGAACAACCTGACCATCGTGCGCGGTCTGCAGGGCAACTACACCCTGCCGATCATTCCGCTGGTCGACGAGGAGCGGGCGATCCTGTTGAACAACCTGGGCATCATCGCCATGCGCCAGGGCGACGAGCGGATGGCCAAGGGGCTGTTCGCCGCGGCCGTCGAGGCGCATCCGCAGCATTATTCCGGCGCGGCGGATCGGCTGGCGGCGCTGGAAGCGAACGTGCAGTACTGATCCGATGATGGACTTCTCCGCATTGGTGGCGGCGACCGCCGCGATGGCCGTGCTGATGGTGCTGATCGCCTGGTACGACCTGAAAGCGCTGCGCATTCCCAACTGGACCGTGCTGGGAATCGTGGCGGTCTATGTGGTGACCGGGCTCTGGGGCCTGCCGCTGGACGCGTTCCTGTGGCGGCTGCTCTATGGGGTGATCATGCTGTTCGTCGGCTTCGGGCTGTACCGCATCAGCAGCGGCAACATCGGTGGCGGCGACATCAAGATGATCGCCGCGCTGACGCCCTTTATCGCGAGCCTGTGGGATCTGGGTTTCGTGCTGATCACCTTCGCGGTGGTATCGATCTTCGGGTTGATGACCCTGAAGCTGATCCGCAGGTTCCTGCGCGACCGCAAGACCGGATGGGCGGCGCTGGACCAGAAGCGGTTCTTCCCCGCCGGGTTGCTGCTGGGCATGACCATCATGCTGTACCTGGTGGTCCAGGTCGCCGATCGCATGGGCGCCCTGGAGCCGGTTTAAGGCGCGCGGTTTGCCCAGGCGGCCCACTCAGGATCGCCGAGAAACAGCGGCGGGTGGTCGGTGATCACGCCGGTCAGGCCCGTATCGCGGAACGGCAGCATCAGGTCGGGCTGGTTGATGGTGTAGACCCGCAGGTGAATGCCCTCGCTGCGGGCGCGCGCGGCGAGGTCCGCGTCGAGATACTCGTACCAGATGTGCAGCGACGAGGCGCTGAGCGCCGCCAGCCGCTCGGGCCAGTCCGCGGGCGGGTCCTCGTAGAGGACGGCGATGGGCTGATCCGGCATCAGCCGCCGCAGCGCCGCCAGCGCGCCGAGATCGAAGCTCGAGACCAGGATGCGCGACCGGGTCCAGCGCCGGACGGACAGCGCGGCAGCAACCGCGCGGGCCATCGGGCCGGGGTCTGCATCGTGCGGCTTCATCTCGAGATTGGCGGACAGGTCCAGCTCCTCGAACAGGTCCAGCGCCTGATCCAGCGTCGGCAGGGGTTCGCCCGCGAAGCCGGGGCCGAACCAGCTTCCGGCGTCGAGCCCCGCCAGATCGCGGGCACCGAGCGCCGCCAGCGGCCCATGGCCGTCCGTGCAGCGGTCGACCGTCGCGTCGTGATGGATCACCGGCGTCCCGTCGCCAAGCAGCGAGACGTCGAATTCGAGCCAGCGCGCGCCCTGCGCCGCGGCGAGGCGGAAGGCGGTCAGGGTGTTCTCGGGCGCGATCCGGCTGGCGCCGCGATGGGCGACGATGCGGCCGGGAGTGGTGGTGTCGGGGCGGCCGTGCGGGGTGCGGGGCTTGTTGTCGGGCATCGGCTGACTCGCGGTCGGGGTGGCGGCAGGCCGCAGCTTTGCCACGATCGGCTGCGGTGCGCCAGCCTGTTGCACCATACGGCCGGCTGTGCGATCCAGCTTTTCGAAGCGCGCGGCGCGGTCTGCCGCGCCATTGGATGGCACGGGTCATACCCTTGAAGCGACTCGTAATCTTTTCCGTGATCCTGGTGGCGCTGGGCTATTCCCTTGCGGAGCTCGGTGCACGCGGGGCGCGGGCGGTCGAGCGGCTTTTGACCGTGCGGGTCGCCAGCGGCCTGGAGCTGATCGGCCTTGACTGGGCCGAGGTCCGCACGGACGGGCTGCGGGTCGAGCTGCACGGCCATGCGCCGGACCTGTTCGCCCGCGACCTGGCGCTGGAATCGGCGCGCGCGACCGCCGCGCTGGCCCGGGTCGAGGACTACATGACCGCCAGCCTGGCGCCGCCCGAGTACCGCGAGCCGGTGCTGGTCGAGATGCTCCGCGACGCCAAGGGGCTGACGCTGACCGGGCGGTTTCACGGCGAGCAGATGCGCGAGAGGCTGCTCTCGGGTCTGGCGGCGGTGGCGCCGGAGCTGGAACTGCACGACCTGACCGGCGTAAACGCTGCCCGGCCCGGGGCGGGATGGGGCCGCGAGCTGGATGTGGCCATCCTTGCCACCGCTCGCGTGCCGAATGCCTTTGTGCGCGTCGAGCCGGGCGCCGTGCGTGTCGAGGGACTGGCGCGCGACGAGACGCACCGCCAGCAGCTGCTCGAGGAAATGCTGTCGCTGGCGGGCCCGGACGTCCGGCTGAGCCTGGTCCTGCGCATGCCGCTGATGGTTGCGGTCCCGTTCGCGTTCTCTGTGGTGAAGGAAGGCACCGGGGGGCTGCGCCTGGAGGCCTGCGCGGCCCGCAATGCCGACGAGGCCGCCGAGGTGGAGGCGTTGCTGATCCGTGCCGGGTCCGGTGACGGTCCCGCCGTCGGCGGCGGGCGTTGCCCGGCGGCGCTCGGCGGCCCGCCCGGCGACTGGCCGGGAGCGATCGCGGCGGGCCTGGACGCGCTGGTTACCCTGCCGGCCGGCCGGTTCCGTCTGGAATACCGGATGGCCTGGCTGGAGGCGCTGGCGCCCGCGGGGCCGGGTGACCTGCCGGCAGCTCTGGCCGCTTTGTCGGCGGCGCTCCCCGAGGGCTACACTGCCCACGGCGCCGGACCCGGCGCCGGCGTGCCGAAGAGTATCGCCGAGCAGGAGGCCAGCTACTGGATGCGGCTTACCCGGGACGCCAACGGCGTGCTGCTGGCGGGCCTGATCCCTGCCGGGACGGCACGGCAGGTGGTCGAGACCCATGCGGCGGCGCGCTTCGGCAAGGCTGCGGTGCGCTCGGCACTGACCGCGGGCCCGCCCGCAGCGCCGGCAGGCTGGGAGCGGGCGGCGATGGCGGCGCTGGACAGCCTGGCAGCGGCCTCCGGCGGCGAAGCCGAGTTGAGCGCGGGAACACTGATGGTTTCGGCGGAGACCGGAAGCGCGCCAGAGGCGGGACGGCTGCACCGCAACCTGGCGGCGGCGGTGCCCGGGGGCTATCGGCTGAAGACCCGGCTGAGCGTCGACCTGCCCGCCCGAGCCGCCGAGGTTCCCCTGAGCGCCGGGCGCTGCGCCGTCGTCCTTGCCGAGACGGTGCAGGGGACGCCGATTGCCTTTGCCCCGGGCAGCGCCGTGATCACCCAGGACAGCCAGGCGGTGGTCGACCGGGTCGCCGCGACGCTGGGGCGTTGCCCGGAGGCGCGATTCGAGATCGGCGGCCATACCGACTCGCAGGGCTCCGAGGGCCTGAACCTCCGGCTCAGCCAGGCGCGCTCGGAGGCGGTGCTGGACGCGCTGCTGGACCGGGGGGTCAGGCTCGACAGGCTGACGGCCCGGGGGTATGGGGAGGAGCACCCGCTGGTTTCGAACGCAACCGAGGAAGGCCGGGCCCGGAACCGGCGGATCGAGTTCGCCGCCGCAGGCACGGGCAAGGAGTAGCGCATGCTGAGCGGACTTGGCCTGGAAATCGCCATTGCGATGCTGCTGGGAGGCGCGGTCAGCCTGGGCTTTGTCCTGCACTGGCTTTGGCAGGCCCTGGGCGGGCACAAGACCGAGGCCGCACAGATCGAGGAGTTGGCGGATCGTTTGCACCAGGCGGACCTGGCGCGCGAGGCCGCCGATGCCGCCCGCCTGGAGGCCGAAACCGCCCTGGCGCAGCACGAAGCGGCGACGGCGGAGCAGCTGGCGCTGATGCAGGGCCGCCTGGACAGCACCGTGGACGAGCGGGGGGCCGAGTTGGCGCGTCAGCTCGACGCCGCGCGGCTGGAGGCCGAGGCGCTGCGCAGCGGCCTCGGCAATGCGCACCAGCGAATCCTCCGCCTGGAGGAGGAGCTGGAGGCGCTGCGGGGCCGCGCGAGCTGATACCAGCGCCCGATGAGCCTGACTCGTTTTCCTGTCGTAGGGCGGGCTTCAGCCCGCCACCATTCGTTCGCGGAGAAGTCGGCGAAATTGGCGGGCTGAAGCCCGCCCTACGGAAAGCACGCGTGCCGGACCTACCGCCGCCAGCGGTCCGCGGCGCTGGTGTCGGCGTCGCGGGCATCGACCCAGCGGGCGCCCTCGGCGGTGTCTTCCTTCTTCCAGAAGGGGGCGCGGGTCTTGAGGTAGTCCATCAGGAACTCGGCCGCCTCGAATGCAGCCTGGCGGTGGCGGCTGGCGGTCAGCACCAGGACGATGCGCTCGCCGGGTTTCAGGGGGCCGTGGCGGTGGATCACCCGGACCCCCTGCAGCGGCCATCTGGCCCGCGCCTCGGCCACGATCTCCTCGAGCGCACGCTCGGTCATGCCGGGGTAGTGTTCCAGCTCCATCGACGCAATCGAGCCGCCGGGCGTGGTCTGGCGCACGAGGCCGGTGAAGCTGACGACGGCGCCGATCTCCGGGTCGGAGGCGGTCAGGTGCTCGATCTCGGCGGCGATGTCGAAATCCTGGCGCTGGACCGAGACGGACATGGGCGTCAGCCGCCGGTGACGGGCGGGAAGAAGGCGACCTCGCGGGCGCCCGCGATCCCGGTGTCGAGGTCGCCCATGACCTGGTCGACAGCGACCCGTACGGCCGAGATGTCGGCGAAGGCGGCGGCATGCTGATCGTCGAGCGCGGCGAGCCGCGCGATCAGGTCGCGTGCCGTCGCGGCGCCGCCGGGATCGATCTCCTCGGACGCGGCGCCGATCCGCTCGCGCAGCCAGGCGAAATAGAGAACCTGCATGACGCTCCTTCCCGCCGTCGCGGGATCACTCTCCCGGCTCTCGGGCCGGGCTTTCCGGGGCGGCTGTCCGTGGCGCCCCCTCGGCGACGGCGGCCTCCCCGTCACGAATATAGGCCAAGCCCTTCCGGAAGTAATCCCACCCGGTAATGATGGTGAACCAGGTCGCCGTCCACAGCACCAGGGTGCCGATTGCCCCCAACCCGACGGAAACATAGAACAGCATGTCCGAGAGGATCGGATTGCGGGGCTCGGCGCCCTCGATGGGGCGGACCGCGCCATAGGCCAGCAGCATGCCCACCGCGAACATCTGCAGGGTGGTCTTCCATTTCGCCAGCCGGGTCACGTCCAGCTTCACATTGCCGAGATACTCGCGCAGGCCCGAGATCAGCACCTCGCGCAGCATGATTATCGCGGCGGGCACCAGGATGGACCAGTGCATCTCGAACAGCGCGACCAGCAGCGCCAGGGCGATGCTGACCATCGCCTTGTCGGCGACCGGGTCCAGCATCTTGCCGAAGGCGCTCTCCTGGCCCAGGCTGCGGGCGAGCTGGCCGTCGAAATAGTCGGTCAGCGCCGCGCAGGCGAAGATCAGCAGCGCGATCCGGTCCGCGTCCGGGCGGTCGAAGACGGCGAAGGCCAGCGCGACGCAGGGCGCCGCGACCACGCGCAGAACGCTGAGAATGTTAGGAATGGTCCAGGTCATGCCTTTCGCCGAATCTCCGCCCGCGCCGCTGCCAGATCTTGCCCTGCAACCCTTTTAGGCGTCCCGGGCGCCAGCGGCAATGCGTGCTAGCCTTCGCCGTGGAAGAAGGCATGGATCGCCTCCGCGATCGTGACCGAAATGCCGTCGACCTGCTTCAGGTCCGCCAGCCCGGCGCGGCTGACCGCCTTGGCCGAGCCGAAATGCGCCAGCAGCGCCCGCTTGCGGGCCGGGCCGATTCCCTGCATCTCGTCCAGCGGCGTCGCGCCGACCGATTTCGCGCGCTTTGCGCGGTGGGCGCCAATGGCGAAGCGGTGCGCCTCGTCGCGCAGGCGCTGGACGAAATAGAGCGTCGGGCTGCGGAAGGGCAACGCGAAGGGGCGGCGGCCCTGGGCGTAAAACTCCTCCTTGCCGGCGTCGCGGTCGACACCCTTGGCGACGCCGAACAGCGCCATGTCCTCGATGCCGAGTTCCGCCAGCACCGCCGCCGCCGCGCCGACCTGCCCGGCCCCGCCGTCGATCAGCACCAGGTCCGGCCAGTTGCCGCCCTCGCGTCCGGGATCTTCCTTGACCAGCCGCTGGAAGCGGCGGGTCAGCACCTGCGCCATCATACCGAAGTCGTCGCCGGGGGTCAGGTCGGTGCCCCGGATGTTGAACTTGCGGTACTGGCTCTTCTCGAAGCCGCCGGGTCCGGCGACGATCATCGCGCCGACCGCGTGGGCGCCCTGGATGTGGCTGTTGTCGTAGACCTCGATCCGGCGCGGCGGCTGGTCGAGACCGAAGGCCTCGGCAAGGCCCGCCAGGAGCTTCGCCTGGCTGGCGCTTTCGGCGAGCTTGCGGCCCAGCGCCTCGCGGGCATTCTGCAGCGCGTGGTCCACCAGCTCGCGCTTCTCGCCGCGCTGGGGCACCGCGACGGCGATACGGCGTCCGGCGACGGTGGTCAGTGCGTCGGCCAGCAGGGGCGCGTTGTCGATGGGGTGGCTGAGCAGCACCATCCTTGGCGGCGTTCGCTCGGCATAGAACTGGCCGAGGAAGGCCTCGATGATCTCGGCTTCGCCCGCATCGGCCGAGATGCGCGGGAAATAGGCCCGGTTGCCCCAGTTCTGGTGCGAGCGGAAGAAGAACACCTGCACGCAGGCCTGCCCCCCCTCGCGGTGGAGCGCCACCACGTCGGCCTCGGCCGTCAGCCGGGGGTTGATCCCCTGGTGCCCCTGGATCTGGGTCATGGCGCGGATTCGGTCGCGGTAGACCGCGGCGCGCTCGAATTCCATTGCCGCGCTGGCCTCGGCCATGGCGGTGGCGAGCTCGCTCTGGACCCGGGTCGAGCGGCCTTCCAGGAACCGCGCCGCATCCTCGACCAGCGCCGCGTAGGCATCGGCGGCGATCAGCCCGGTGCAGGGCGCGGAGCAGCGCTTGATCTGGTGCAGCAGGCAGGGGCGCGTGCGGCTGTGAAAGACCGAATCCGAGCAGGTGCGCAGCAGGAACGCCTTCTGCAACTGGTTGAGGGTACGGTTGACGGCCCCCGCCGAGGCGAAGGGTCCGTAGTAGCGCCCCTTCTCGCGCCGCGCCCCGCGATGCTTTCGCATCAACGGCCAGGGCCCGTCCTCGATCAGGATATGCGGGAAGCTCTTGTCGTCGCGCAGCAGCACGTTGAAGCGCGGCTTCAGGCGCTTGATCAGGTTTGCCTCCAGCAGCAGCGCCTCGGTTTCGGTGTGGGTGGAGATGAACTCCATCGACGCCGTCGCGGCGATCATGCGCTGGATGCGGTTGGTGTGGCCGGAGAGTTTCGCATAGGCCGCGACGCGCTTCTTCAGCGAGCGGGCCTTGCCCACATAGAGCGCCTCGCCCTTGCGGTCGAGCATGCGGTAGACCCCCGGCCCGTCGGCCAGGGTGGCGAGATGGCGGCGGATTACCCCGGGCCCGGTCGCCGGGGATTGCGCGGGTTCGGCGCCAGGGCTGTGTTGATCGCGATGCGGCATTGGATTCGCTCTGGGCGCTACTCGGTCCGGGTTCGCGACGCAAGCATAAAGCTGTCCCCGGATTCTGTGGATAACTTTGTAGGTAACTTGCCGGGTAGCTGCGAATCCCGTTGAGTCTCAAGGCTGTCATTTAGATTGATCAAAAAATAGGCAGTTTTTCAGGCCGTTGATTTTAAAGAGAAAATATTTTTCAATCGGGCAAATCCATGAAATTGTTACAGAATTTTGACACAGGTTAATCCGGGCGGCGGATGCGTGGAAAAGTCCATTGACTCGGCGCGAGAATACCCATTGCGGCCAATATCAGTCACCGATTCCCAGGATATCCGTGGTCCTCCACGCAAGGTGCTGGCCGCCATCGATCGCCAGCATCTGGCCGGTGAGCGCCTTGCAGGACAGGATGAACCGCATGGCGGCCAGGATGTCGTCGGGATCGGAGCCCCGGCCCAGCAGGCAGCCCGCGCGCTGCCGGGCGAAATGCTCGGGCGACTGGCGGTCCGTCTTCATCGTCGGGCCGGGCCCGATGGCGTTGACCCGGACATGCGGCGCCAGCGCCTGGGCGCTGGTGCGGGTGAAGCTGTAGAGCGCCGACTTCGCGACGCTATAGGACATGAAGAACGGAGTCGGCTTCCAGATCCGCTGGTCGATCATGTTGATGATCGAGGCCTGCGCCACCGGCTCGCCCTGCGCATCCGTCTCGGCCTTCGGCGCCTGGGCCGCGAAGTCCTGGGTCAGCCGCACCGGCGCGCGCAGGTTTGACTCGATGGCCCGGTCCCAGCCCTTCCGCGTCGCCGTCGAGACGAGGTCGTTCTCGAACACCGAGGCGTTGTTGATCAACAGCGACAGCGGCCCGCCCAGCCCCTCGGCGGCGCGGCCGATCAAGGCGCCGGCTTCGGCCTCGCTGAGCAGGTCGGCCGCCAGGGCGACGGCCGATCCCCCGTGCCGCCGCGCGTCGGCGGCCGTCTCCTCGGCGCTGTCGGTTGAGCTGTGGTAATGAATCGCCACGTCCCAGCCGGCGGCGGCGAGGTCGAGCGCCATCGCGCGGCCCAGCCTGCGGGCGGCTCCCGTCACCAGGGCGCGCGGTCTTTCGGTTTGCGTCGGCGTCATCGCAGCTTCCCTTCAGCCCGCCAGGGCGAGATAGACGTAGGTTCCGTAGAGCAGAACGAACGCAGTGCCGACCCGGCGGCCAATTCTATGACGGAACAGCACGAGAGGCGTCAGCAAAATGCTGGCGCCGATCATGCACCAGAGGTCGCGCGACAGGATCTCGCCGGGCACCTCCAGCGGATGCACCATCGCCGCCGCCCCGGCGATGGCGGTGATGTTGAAGATGTTCGAGCCGATGACGTTGCCGATTGCCACGTCGGAATGGCGCCGCAGTGCCGCCATCACGGTTGTCGCGAGCTCGGGGAGCGAGGTCCCGACAGCGACGATCGTCAGGCCGATGGCCGCCTCGGAGACGCCGAATTCCTGCGCCATGCCGCGCGCGCCCTCGACCAGCAGATGGGCGCCCAGCGGCAAGCCGACGATCCCGGCCCCGATAAAGGCCGCCGTTCGCCAAACCCCGGTACTTTCGGGCGTGGCGCCCAGTTCGGCGAGCTCCTCCAGCGCCTCGGATCTCGCCGCGGCCTTTGCGCGTCTCGCATCGCGGATGGAATCCCAGATCATCGCCGCCGCGGCCGCCACCAGAAGCAATCCGCCCCACCACTGGATCGTACCGGTCAGGGCCAGGCCGGTGAACAGCGCCGTCACACCCAGCATCACCAGCAGGTTGCGGTGTGCCTCGGCTCCGCAGCCGGCGATCGGGGCGAGCAATGCCGGGACGCCGAGAACCATCAGAACGTTGGCGATGTTCGATCCCACCACATTGCCGAGCGCGATGCCGGGCGAGCCGGCCAGCGCCGCCTGGATCGAGATCAGCAGCTCGGGCGCCGAGGTGCCGAACCCGACAATGGTCACGCTGACCAGAACCGCCGAGACGTCCAGCCGCAGGCTGAGCGCCACCGCGCCGCGCACCAGGGCATCGCC
>DATHZU010000006.1:0-10934 GCA_035458445.1 Thermohalobaculum sp.
GCTGCGCCGCGGCGGCCGGGTGCTGGGCGGTGCGCTGGCCTGGGGATCGCCGAAGACGCTGGGGCCGTTTGCCGCCGCCGGGCCGTTCCGCCGCCTGACGCCGCCGGACGAGGTGTCGGTGCGCACCCAGGTGCTGGCCGAACCCTCGCCCGACCTGACCGGAAAGGTCTGGGCCCAGCTCGACGACGGCACGCCGATGGTCACCGCCAGCCGCCTCGGTCAGGGCCATGTGGTGCTGTTCCACGTGACCGCCGACACCGAGTGGTCGTCGCTTCCGATCTCGGGCCTGTTCGTCGAGATGCTGGGAGGCCTGATGACCCTGGCGCCGGGGCGCGCGCCCGATCCGCCGACCCCGGACGAGCTTGCCGGAACCCTGTGGCGGGGCGCGCTGATGGTGGGGGCCGACGGCGAGCCCGCGCCCGCGCCGGAACTGGGCGAGCCGGTGCCGGGCGAGCGGCTGATCGACGCGCGACCCAGCCGCGCGCTGCCACCGGGGCTCTACCGCCGCGCCGATGGCGGCGCCCGGGCCACCGGCCAGGCCGAGACCATGGTGGTGAACATCTTCGCCCAGGGGGACCGGCTCGCGCCGTTCCCGCCGGCGCCGGCCGGCGCGGTTGCCGAGACGCTGGGCGGCGCCGAGGCGCAGCGTTTCGGGGCCGAGCTGATCGCACTGGCGATTCTGCTGGGATCGATCGACCTGCTGGCGACGCTGTGGCTGTCGGGGCGGCTGGCGATGCGCCATGCGCGCACCGCCGCACTGACCCTGGCCGCGCTGCTGGCCGCCGCGCCCGAGGGCCGCTCGCAGATGAGCGACCAGCGGGCGGTCGCCGCCACTGCCGAGACCACGCTCGGCTATATCGTGACCGGGGACGCCCGGATCGACCGGGTCTCCGAACGCGGCCTGGTGGGCCTCGGCTATGCGCTGACGCTGCGCACGGCGGTTGAGCCCGGGCCGCCGATGGGCGTCGATCCCGAGGCCGACGAGCTGAGCCTGTTCCCGGTCCTGTACTGGCCGCTGACCAGCGGCGCGCTGCCCAGCGAATCGGCGCTCGAGCGGCTGTCGCGCTACCTCACCGGCGGCGGGATGCTGGTCATCGACACCCAGCACGGGGGTTCGGGCTTCGGCGCGGTCTCCGCCGCCGAGATGCGCCAGATCGCCCGGGCGCTGAACCTGCCGCCGCTGGCGCCGGTCGAGCGGGACCACGTGCTGACCCGCACCTTCTACCTGCTGACATCGTTCCCCGGCCGCTGGCGCGGCGAGCGGATCTGGGCCGAGGCGCCGCCGAAGGGCGGAGCTCCCTCGGTCGCCGATTCCGACCTGCCCCAGTTCGACCGCGTCGACGACAACGTCTCGCCGGTGATCGTCGGCTCGGCCGACTGGGCTTCCGCCTGGGCCACCGACGAGAACGGCGCGCCGATGTTCCCCATCGGCCGGCCCGGCGACAACCAGCGCGAGATGGCGGTCCGCTTCGGCGTGAACCTGGTGATGTATGCGCTGACCGGGAATTACAAGTCGGACCAGGTCCACGCGCCCGCGGTGCTGGAACGGCTGGGACAGTGAGACGCTGATGGAATTCACCCTCTCCTTCCTCCCCGAACTGTCCTGGCAGGTGATCGCCGGGCTGGGCGCGCTGGTCGTGCTGGGCACCGGTTTCGCGCTGTGGCGGGGCCTGCCGGGCTGGGCGCTGCGCGGGCTGGCGCTGGGGCTGCTGGTCCTGGCGCTGGCCGGGCCGCAGCTGAAGCGCGAGGAACGCGAAGGCCTGCCCAATATCGCCTACCTGGTCATCGACCGCAGCGATTCCACCAGCATGGAGGACCGCGCGGCACAGATCGAGGCGGCAGCCGAGAAACTGAAGGCCGGAATCGCCGGGCTGTCCTCGACGGCGGATCCGCTGGAGTTGCGCGTCGTCGACGTCGAGCCGGGCGATTCCGGGCAGAACCGCGGCACCCGGCTGCTGACCGCGCTGGACGAGGCCGCCGCCCGCGCCGCCACCGGCCAGATCGCCGGGGCGGTCCTGCTGACCGATGGCCAGATCCACGATGCGGGGCGGCTCGAGGGCTTCCCCGCCCCTGTCCATGCCCTGATCGCCGGCCAGGACGACGGCTTCGACCTGGCGCTCGAGGCGGCCAACTCGCCGGGCTTCGGGATCGTCGGCCAGAGCGTCACCTTCCACCTCGCGGTGCGCGCCCACGGCGCCGCCGAGGTCGGCGACCGGCTGGCGGTCGAGGTATCCGTCGACGGCGGCGCGCCGGCCCTGCACCGGCTGCGGCTGGACGACGAGAACCGGATCGAGGTGCCCATCGCCCATGGCGGCCCGAATGTGGTCGATATCCGCCTGCCGCCGCGCGACGGCGAGCTGACGGCACGCAACAACCGGATCATCGCCACGGTCTCGGGGGTGCGCGACCGGCTGCGGGTGCTGCTGGTTTCTGGCGAGCCCCATCCCGGCGGGCGGACCTGGCGCGACCTGCTGAAATCCGACCCGACCGTCGATCTGATCCACTTCACCATCCTGCGGCCGCCGTCGAAGCAGGACGGCACCCCGGTTGGCGAGCTTTCCCTCATCGCCTTCCCGACCCGCGAGCTGTTCCTCGAGCGGATCGGCGGCTTCGACCTGATCGTCTTCGACCGGTACCGCTGGCGCGGCGTGCTGGCCTCGGCCTATCTCGCCAATATCGCCCGTTACGTGCGCGAGGGCGGCGCTGTCCTGGTCGCCTCGGGTCCGGCCTTCGCCGGGGCCCAAAGCCTCAGCCGCACGCCCCTGAACGACGTGCTGCCCGCCAGCCCGACGCTCGAGGTGATCGAGCGGCCGTTCCTGCCGCGGGTCACCGATATCGGACAGCGCCACCCGGTCACCGCCGGTCTGGAGGCGGCGGCGGGGATCGGGCCGGACGGGCCGCGCTGGGGACCCTGGCTGCGCCAGATCGAGGTCGAGCCGATTTCCGGGAATGTGGTGATGCAGGGCGTCGAGGACCGGCCGCTGCTGATCCTCGACCGGGTCGGCGAGGGGCGGGTCTCGCTTCTGGCCTCGGATCAGGCCTGGCTGTGGAGCCGGGGCTACCAGGGCGGCGGACCGCAGGCGGACCTGCTGCGCCGGCTCGCCCACTGGCTGATGCGCGAACCGGAGCTGGAGGAGGAGGCGCTTTTCGCCCATGTCGAGGGCAAGCGCGTGCTGCTCGAGCGCCGGACCCTGGCGGAAGAGCCGCCCGGGCCGCTGGTCGCGACCGCACCGGACGGAACCGAGACCCGCGAGCTGAGCTACGAGCAGGTCGGCCCGGGCCGCTGGCAAGCCTTGCTCGAAGGCGTGGCCGAGGGCTTGTGGCGCTTCTCGGACGGCAAGATCGCGGCGGTGGCCGCTGTCGGCCCGCCCAGCCCGGCGGAATACGTCTCGCCCCTGGCGACCGTCGACCTGCTGCAGCCGCTGGTCGACGCCACGGGAGGCAAGACGACCTGGCTTTCGGACGGCATTCCCGACGTGAAGCTGGTGGCCGAGGGCCGCCGGGCGCATTCGCGCAACTGGCTCGGCCTCTATGCCCGCGATGCCTACCGGGTGACCGGCGTCCGCCTGACCCCGCTGATGCCGGCCTGGCTGGCAGTGCTGATGGTCTCGATGCTGCTGCTGGTGGCGTGGCGCCGCGAGGGCCGTTAGGGCGAGAGCCGATCAGCCCGATCCGGTCTGAAGCATTCTAGGCCCACTCCAAAAGACTAGGGGTGGCGTGTCTCGCGGACACGCCACCCCTTTGCGCTGTGTGCTTGGATCGTGCGGCAACATCCCGATTGCCGTAGGCGTAACCAATTTCGTTCCTTGGAGACTGGGCGCGCCCGCACCACCCCAGCGACCCGGTGCGGACGCTCTGCCCCTCGCTCCCAGGGACTCGGTCAGTTGACGGGATAGTCGCGTGATTCGGATTCCGCCGCCATAGGCGCAAGTCGGATCTTCTATCGGTACAAGGTCTGATGCGGTTTCAGACTTTAGTCTGATACCGCGAACCCGGCCAAGGCGGCTGTACCCGCTACGCCGGACCTTCCACCGCGGACCCGATCCGGTTACACACCCGCCCGGGCGAGAACATCGGTACGGGAATGGGCAGGAAGCACAAGGGCAACAAGGTGGACGGCTGGGTGGTGATCGACAAGCCCGTCGGCGTCACCTCGATCAAGGCCGTCTCGAAGGCGCGCTGGGCGTTCCAGGCAGGCAAGGCGGGCCATGCGGGCACGCTGGACCCGCTGGCCAGCGGCGTGCTGGCGATCGCCTTCGGCGAAGCCACCAAGACCGTCGCCTATGCGCAGGAGGGGCTGAAGACCTACCGCTTCACCATCCGCCTCGGCCAGGCAACCGCCACCGACGATGCCGAGGGCGCGGTGACCGCGGAGTCGGACCTGCGGCCCACGGATGCACAGATCGAGGCGGCGCTGGGCGCCTATGAGGGCGACATCGAGCAGGTGCCCCCGCAGTTCTCGGCCGTGAAGGTCGAGGGCGAGCGCGCCTACGACCTGGCCCGCGAAGGGGTGGAGATGGAGCTGGCCGCCCGCCCCCTATACGTCGAAAGCCTGAAACTGATCGCCCGCCCCGACGCGGACCATGCCGAGCTCGAGCTGGTCTGCGGCAAGGGCGGCTATGTGCGCTCGATCGCCCGCGACCTCGGCCGCGACCTCGGCTGCCTTGCCCATGTGACCAAGCTACGCAGGCTGTCCAGCGGCGGATTTACCCTGGAGCACGCGATTTCCTTTGAAATGCTCGACGAGATACGCCATATGGGCGGCTCCGAACATCTGCTGCCGGTCTCGACCGGGCTGGACGACATCCCGGCCCTGGCCGTTCCGGCAGCGGCGGCGGCCCGCCTCAAGCAGGGGCAGGCCGTTCCGGTCCCGGCAACGGGCCTCGATTACGGTGATGTCGCCTGGGCCAGCCTCGACGGGCTGCCGGTGGCGATTGGCACCGTCAAATCGGGACTCCTGCATCCGGACCGGGTGTTCAACCTGGAACGCTGAGAACGAAGGAGACCCCGATGTCGATTACGCCTGCCCGCAAGGAAGAACTGATCAAGGAATTCGGCGCCAAAGAAGGCGACACCGGCTCGCCCGAGGTGCAGGTCGCGATCCTGACCGAGCGCATCGTCAATCTGACCGAGCATTTCAAGGGCCACAAGAAGGACAACCACTCGCGCCGTGGCCTGCTGAAGATGGTCGCCCTGCGGCGCAAGCTGCTGGACTATACCCGCGGCAAGAGCGAGGAGCGTTACAAGACGCTGATCACCCGCCTGGGTATCCGCCGCTGATGCACTGACTTCAAGGCGCGCACCCCCGGGCTGCGCGCCTTGGCTTATTCGAATGGGGCCGGTCCACGGGCCTCGCGCAATTTCCCGCAGGGGCTGCGCCAAGCGTGGGCATCACGTCCGTTCGTTTCCTCTCCCCGGCCCCGGGTTGAAGCGTTGGGATAAACGAAATGGGGCCCATCCCGGGACGGGATGTATCGCGGCCGCCGCCATCCGGGCGCCGGCCGTCAGGAAGGAAACGGAATGTTCAATATCGTCAAGAAATCCATCCAGTGGGGCAACGAGACGTTGACGCTGGAGACGGGCAAGATCGCCCGCCAGGCCGACGGCGCGGTGCTCGCGACCTATGGCGAGACCTCGGTGCTGGCCGCCGTGGTCTACGAGAAGAAGCCGAAGGCTGGCTTCGACTTCTTCCCGCTGACCGTTCACTACCAGGAGAAGTACTACGCCGCGGGCAAGATCCCCGGCGGCTTCTTCAAGCGCGAGGCGCGGCCGACCGAGAAGGAGACCCTGACCTCGCGGCTGATCGACCGGCCGATCCGCCCGCTGTTCGTGCCCGGCTTCAAGCACGAGACGCAGGTCATCTGCACCGTGCTGAGCCACGACCTCGAGAACGATCCGGACGTGGTCGCCATGGTCGCCGCCTCGGCGGCGCTGACCCTTTCGGGCGTGCCGTTCCGCGGCCCGATCGGCGCCGCGCGCGTCGGCTACATCAACGGCGAGTACCGGCTGAATCCGACCGTCGACGACACCAAGGACACGGAGAACAAGCTGAACCTGATGCTGGCCGGCACCAAGGACGCGGTCATGATGGTCGAGTCCGAGGCCTACGAGCTCAGCGAAGACCAGATGCTGGGCGCGGTGACCTTCGGCCACGAGGCGATGCAGCCGGTGATCGACCTGATCGTCGACATGGCCGAGGAAGCCGCGAAGGAGCCGTTCGACTTCCAGCCGGCCGACAACTCGGCGCTCTATGCCCGGGTCAAGGAGCTGGGCGAGGCCGCCATGCGCGCCGCCTTCGCGATCACCGACAAGCTCGAGCGCCAGAACGCCGTCGCCGCCGCCCGCGAGACCATCCTCGCCGGGCTGACCGAGGACGAACTGGCCGACGAAACCGCGGTCAAGGGCTGCTTCAAGGACCTGGAGTCCGAGGTCGTCCGCGGCGACATCCTGGCCACCGGACGCCGCATCGACGGCCGCGACCTGGTCACCGTGCGCCCGATCGTCTGCGAGACCGGGCTGCTGCCGCGCACCCACGGCTCGGCGCTGTTCACCCGCGGCGAGACGCAAGGCCTGCTGGTCACCACGCTCGGCACCGGCGACGACGAGCAGATGATCGACGCGCTCGATGGCACCTACCGCTCCAACTTCATGCTGCACTACAACTTCCCGCCCTACTCGGTCGGCGAAGCGGGCCGCATGATGGGCCCGGGGCGGCGCGAGATCGGCCATGGCAAGCTGGCCTGGCGAGCGCTGCAGGCGGTGCTGCCGGCGGCGACCGACTTCCCCTACACCATCCGGGTGGTGTCCGAGATCACCGAGTCGAACGGCTCGTCCTCGATGGCCACGGTCTGCGGCGCCTCGCTCAGCATGATGGATGCGGGCGTGCCGCTGAAAGCGCCGGTGGCGGGCGTCGCCATGGGCCTGATCCTGGAAGGCGACAAGTTCGCGGTGCTGACCGACATCCTGGGCGACGAGGACCACCTCGGCGACATGGACTTCAAGGTCGCCGGCACCGCCAACGGCGTCACCTCGCTGCAGATGGACATCAAGGTCGCGGGCATCACGCCCGAGATCATGAAGCAGGCGCTGGCCCAGGCCAACGATGCCCGCCGGCACATCCTCGGCGAGATGGCCAAGGCGCTGACCGAGGCGCAGGACTTCTCGATCCACGCGCCCCGCATCGAGACCATGCAGATCAACCCGGAGAAGATCCGCGAAGTGATCGGCTCGGGCGGCAAGGTGATCCGCGGCATCGTCGAGGAGTCGGGCGCCAAGGTCGACATCAACGACGACGGCATCATCAAGATCGCCTCGCCGGACGCCGCCTGCATCGAGAAGGCCCGCGACCTGATCAACGCCATCGTCGAGGAGCCGGAGATCGGCCGCATCTACAAGGGCAAGGTCGTCAAGATCATGGACTTCGGCGCCTTCGTGAACTTCTTCGGCAAGCGCGACGGCCTGGTCCACATCTCCGAGATGACCTTCGAGCGCGGCTCGAACCCGAAGGACCTCGTCAAGGAGGGCCAGCAGGTCTGGGTCAAGCTGAAGGGCATCGACGACCGCGGCAAGGTCCGCCTCTCGATGAAGGTCGTCGACCAGGAGACCGGCAAGGAAATCCAGCGCGAAAAGGCCGAGGAGCCCGCCGAGGGCTGAGGCCGCGCGCCGGACGATCCGGACCTTTCGGGGAGGCCCGCACGGCGCGTGCGGGCCTTCGCCTTTTTCTACCCCGCCGTCAGACGCCGCACCCGGGTGAAGACGACAGCCTAACCTCGCCGCAGCGGTCCACGAGGGATGCCGGCCCAGCCCGCCCGCGCGTTTCCGCGTAACGGGGGATCACTTGTTGTGACACTCCGGGCAGCCCCAGGATTCTCCCGTCCTCAGCAATACAGGGTCGGTTTCATGCATGCTGTGGCAGGTGCTGCAGGTCAGCCGGCCCTGTGTGTCCAAGGGGAACTGGCTTGGAATCTCGCCATTCGGAACGACGAACACGGGATGGTCGGCCTGGTGTGGTGCCTTGGCGCCACCGTGACATTTCTGGCAGATCACGTCCTGATCGTCGATACGCCCGACCGGCTCCACCGGCCTGCCCTCGGCATCCGTGACATGGCAGTCCGAACAGGGAAGGCGGGCATGCGGACCCATCTCGACAGCCGCTGCGGGTCCCGCGGCCAGAAGAAGTGCAACCGTCACGAGCCAGACTGTGGGTAACGCCATCGCCCTTTCCCTGCAGTTCCATAATGGCCGCTCTTGGCCAATGGGCCGGAGGCAACCAATACCGGACCGCCCTGCAACCGCGGACGTAGGGACGTCCGCGAGAGTGCTGAATTCTGGAACGACCGCAGCGGCGGCGCCATGATCGAGGTCAATCCGCCGTCTCCGAGAGCCCGCTCGTCCGCCAGGCGTGGCGCTCACCAGTTTCTTCGCTCGAACACCTTTCTGGCGCTTGAACTTGGCATTACCCGACTCTCCCGCCGGGCGGAGTGTCGCTTGGTCGTAACCGCCTTGCTTCAGGACGCCGCAAGAACCCGGGTCTGGCGGTCCAGCGTGCCCTCGGCGACTACTTCGTTGAAGATCCAATCGCGGAAATCGCGAATCCGCGGATCACGCGCGCGCGCCTCCGGGTAGGCGACGGAGTAGATGGTGATCGGCGGCACCGTTATGTCGAACAGCCGAACCAGCTCGCCGCCAAGCAGGCCGCCCCGGGCCATGGCATCGTAGGCGAGCGCGACCCCCTGGCCCTGCTCGGCCGCCGTCAGGGTCAGCTCGCAATGGGGCAGGCGCGGGCCGCGGGGCAACTCCCCCACCGGGACGCCGGCGAGGCGGAACCACTTTTCCCAGGCATCCGCCACCTCGTCATAGATCAAGGTCTGGCCCAGAAGGTCGGCCGGACGGACCAGCCCTTCGCGCATTTTCAAGCCGGGACTGCAGACCGGGTACCGGCCGGATTCCATCAGCGGCTCGACGACCGCACCCGGCGCCGGTTTGCCTCCCCAAGCGATGACCACGTCCGCGCCGTTGTGCGTGAAATCGGTCGAGGGCGCACCGGAGGAGACCTCGATCTGGATCCGGCCGTGGTCGGGGCAGAAAGACAGGCGGGGCGCCAGCCAGCGCGCCGCAAAGCCCGGAGTGCAGAGGATGGTGAGCGGATTTTCGGCATCCGTACCCGCAGCCCGGCGCGTGCTGTCGTCGAGCTGATCGAGGAGCCCGGTGAGTTCGCCGAGATAGTCACGCCCCGTGGGGGTCAGCTCGATATGGTTACCCTCGCGCAGGAACAGTTTAGTGGCGAGAAATTCCTCCAGCGTCTTCACCTGGTGACTGATCGCCGAGGGGGTGACGTGGATTTCCGCGGCCGCGTCCTTGAACGACAGGTTCCGGGCCGCCGACTCGAAGGCGCGGATCGCGGCAAAGGGGGGCAGTTTACGCGACTTGAACATGAAATCCGCTCACCCGCACATGAAAACCGATCATTTGATGGGTTTCGGGCAAAATTATACCATCAAACCAGTGTTAAACAAATGCGGGAGGCCAAGATGATCACTCATGCGACACGGACCAATTCCGTCGGCGCGCTGAGGGCAGCGCTGCTTTGCGGCTGCCTGGGCCTGGGAGTCGGCGTGGTATATGGCGGAAACGCCGCCGCCCAGTCGGCGCCGCCCACCGAGCACAAGGGCCTCAGCGTCAAGACGCTGGGCACAATGCCCGAGGGATCGGTCAAGGCGACCGTGGGGCTGGAAGGGCATATCCTGCTGCTGCGCGAGATCACCATCGCGCCGGGCGGGCAGATCGCAAAGCACAGCCATGCGACCTTCCCCGGCATCGTCCAGGTTGTCAGCGGCGAGTGGATCGAGGGCCGTGAAGACGGCGAGCGCAGCTGGACCGCCGATACTCCGGCGCTGCTCGAGGACGAGAACACGGTCAACTGGTTCTTCAACCGCGGCACCGAGCCGGCCACAGCCATCGTCTGCGACATCAAGCCGGCGAAATAACGGGGCGGGGAGAACCCCGCCCTCCAGGGTGGTAGGGCGGGATTCATCCCGCCAATCCGGATCGCGGCGGGATGAGCCCCGCCCGGCCTCACCCGTCCTTGCGGATGGTCTCGTTCTTCGGGTCGTAGGGGCTTTCCTCGACGATCTCGGCGTCCCACAGCTCGCGCAGCATCCGCAGCTTCAGCTTCTGGCCCACCTTGGCGAGGTCGGGTCGGACATAGCCGATGCCGATCCGCTTTCGCGTTCCCACTCAATTGCCGCTCTCATGATGCCGCGATAACCCGGGACTGGCGGTCGAACGTGCCCTCGGCCACAACCTCGTCCAAGATCCAGTCGCGGAAGGTCCGGATGCGGGGGTCGCCCTCCCGCGCCTCCGGGTAGGCGACCGAATAGATCGTGATCGGCGGCACCGCGATGTCGAACAGCCGCACCAGCTTACCCGCGGCGAGCCCGCCGCGGGCCATGGCGTCATAGGCGAGCGCCACGCCCTGGCCCTGCTCCGCCGCCGTCAGCACCAGCTCGCAATGGGGGAACCGGGGGCCGCGGGGAAACTCGGGAACCGGAACGCCGGCCAGCCGGAACCACTTTTCCCAGGCATCCGCCACCTCGTCGTGGAACAGCGTCTGGTCCAGAAGATCCTCCGGCCGGCGCAGCCTCTCGCGCGACTGAAGGGCCGGACTGCAGACCGGATAGCGCCCCGATTCCATTAGCGGCTCGACCACCGCGCCCGGAGCCGGACGGCCGCCCCACGCGATCACCACATCGGCGCCATTGCGGCCGAAGTTGGTCGAGGGCGCGCCGGTGGAAATCTGAACCTCGATCCGGTCATGGCCGGGGCATCTGGACAACCTTGGGGCCAGCCAGCGGGCAGCGAAGCCCGGCGTGCAGAGAACGCTCAGCGGATCATCCGCGGACAACCGTGAAGCCCGTCCCGTGGCGGTTTCGAGT
>DATHZU010000007.1:0-4579 GCA_035458445.1 Thermohalobaculum sp.
GTGCGCACGGCGGTCAGGTAGTTGCCGCCGACCAGCGCATGCGGCCGCCCGGTGTCCGGATCGAACAGCACCACGGTGGACTGGTGGTTGGTCAGCCCCTTGGCGGCGTTGCCCGGCCAGTAGCCGCCGGATTTCAGCCCCAGCGCCTTCCCCGCCCGGTCGAAGCCGGATTTGAAGCCGTAGAGGGCATCCGCATAGCCGATGGCCTCGCGGATGACCGGGAAGTTGTAGGCATCGCCCCGCGCCATGGCGGCGAAGACACCCTCGACCGCCGCGAAGGCGTCCTCGGCCGTGACGACGGCCTGCGCCGTTTCCTCGGTGACGATCAGCATCGTTTGTTTCCTCAATAGGCCTTGCCGCGGGCGCTGACCGGCCAGACCGTCTCGACCTTGCCGCCCCGCACGCCGACATACCAGTCATGCACGTTGCAGGTCGGGTCGCAGTGGCCGGGCACCAGACGTAGCTTGTCGTTGACCTTCAGCACGCCCTTGGGATCGTCGATGACGCCGTGCTCGTCCGAGCACTTGATGTATTTCACGTCGTCGCGCCCGTAGATGAAGGGCAGCCCCGAGTCGACCGACTGCGCCTTCAACCCGGCGTCGCAGATCGCCTTGTCGGCCTTGGCGTGGCTCATGACCGAGGTCAGGATGAACAGCGCATTCTCCCATTCCCCCTGGTCGATCCGCTTGCCGTCCTTGTCGAGGATGCGCCCGTAATCGGCATCCATGAAGGCGTAGGAGCCGCACTGGAGCTCGTTGTAGACGCCCGAATTCGACTCGAAGTAGTAGGAACCGGTGCCGCCGCCCGAGACCAGCTCGGGCTCGAGCCCGGCCGATTTCAAACCCTGCACGGCGCTCCGCACCATCTCGATGGCGGTGTCCAGCTTGGCCTTGCGGTCCTCGTACTTGTCGAGGTGCTGCATGGCGCCCTGATATGCCTGGATGCCGGTGAACTTCAGCCCCGGCGCCGCGTCGATGGCCTGGGCGATGGCGACCACGTCCTGGGTGGTGGTCACCCCGCAGCGCCCGGCGCCGCAGTCGATCTCGATGAAGCATTCGATCTGCGTGCCATGCTTGGTCGCCGCCGCCGAGAGCTCGGCCACGTTCGCCAGGTCGTCGACGCAGACGATGATCCGCGAGCCCAGCTTCGGCAGCCGGGCCAGCCGGTCGATCTTGGCCGGGTCGCGCACCTGGTTCGAGACCAGCACGTCCTTGATGCCGCCGCGCACGAAGACCTCGGCCTCCGACACCTTCTGGCAGCAGACGCCGACGGCGCCGCCCAGCCGCTCCTGCAGCTTGGCCACATCGACGGACTTGTGCATCTTGCCATGCACCCGGTGGCGCATGCCGTGGGCCTTGGCGTAGTCGCCCATCTTCCTGATGTTGCGCTCCAGCGCGTCCAGATCGAGGATCAGGCAGGGGGTCTGGATGTCGGCCTCGTCCATGCCGGGGGCGGCGGGAATGTCGTATCCGACCTCGTGGCCGTTGAAATTGGTGGGTGCATTCATCGTTCTCGCTCCTCAGGCCTTGATCCAGGGCAGCTTGTCCAGATCGACATTGCCGCCGGTGATGATGACGCCGACACGCTTGCCGGCAAAGGTTTCGCGGTTCTTCAGGATGCAGGCCAGCGGCACGGCGCTGGAGGGCTCCATCACGATCTTCATCCGCTTCCAGATGGTCTTCATGGCATCGACGATCTCGTCCTCGGACGCGGTCAGGATGTCGGTGACATGGCGGCTGACGAAATGCCAGGTCAGCTCCTTCAGCGGCACCTTCAACCCGTCGGCGACCGTCTCGGGCGCGTCGTCGGCGATGATGTGACCAGCCCTGAACGAGCGCGCGGCGTCGTCGGCCTGCTTGGGCTCGGCGGCGTAGATCTTCACCCCCGGCGCCGTGTTCGAGACCGTCAGGCAGGTGCCCGAGATCATGCCGCCGCCGCCGATCGGGGCGATCACCGCGTCGAGCCCCTCAACCTGCTCCAGCAGCTCGCGCGAGCAGGTGCCCTGGCCGGCGATGACCCGCGGGTCGTTGTAGGGATGCACGAACTCGGCCCCGGTCTCGGCCAGCACCTCGGCGAAGACCGCCTCGCGCGAACTGGTCGAGGGCTCGCATTCCACGATCCGCCCGCCATAGCCTCGCACCGCGTCCTTCTTGGCCTGGGGTGCCGTGCGCGGCATGACCACGGTGCAGGGGATGCCCCGGCGCCCGGCGGCGTAGCTGAGCGACAGGCCGTGATTGCCCGAGGAATGGGTCGCCACGCCCTTCGCCGCCTGCGCGTCCGAAAGCCCGAACACCGCGTTCGAGGCACCGCGCGCCTTGAAGGCACCGGCCTTCTGGAAGTTCTCGCACTTGAAGAACAGCTCGGCCCCGGTCACGCCGTTCAGATAGCTCGACGTGAACACCGGCGTGCGGTGGATGTAGGGCGCAATGCGCGCATGCGCGGCCACGACATCGTCGAAGGTCGGGATATGCATCGTCAGGTCCTTCATGGCTCAGGCGGCCTGCTTCTGGGTCGCCTGGCGCGTG
Organism: Thermohalobaculum sp.; assembly: GCA_035458445.1. Lineage (GTDB taxonomy): Bacteria > Pseudomonadota > Alphaproteobacteria > Rhodobacterales > Rhodobacteraceae > Thermohalobaculum. The sequence continues at coordinate 2,526 of DATHZU010000007.1, forward strand.
TTGCGATAATACTCCTGCGCAGCCGCGACGCCGCTGCCGAGAGCGATCGGATAGCCCAGGTCCTTCATCGCCATCTCGATCGTGGCAAGTCCGGACAATGCCATGGTTTCGGTCAGGCTGCCCAGATGGCCGATGCGGAACGCCTTGCCGGCGACCTTGCCCAAGCCCACGCCGAAGGAAACACCATAGGCATCGAAGGCATGGCGCACCAGTGCGTTGCTGTCAAATCCATCGGGCACGTAGATTGCGCTGACCGTATCGGAATACAGCTCGGGCGCCTCGGCGCAGAGCCTCAGGCCCCAGGCGGCGACGGCCCGCCGCACACCCTCGGCGATGCGGTGGTGGCGCGCGAAGACGTTCTCGATCCCCTCGGCCAGCAGCATGTCCAGGCTGGCGCGCAGGCCGGCCAGCAGCTGGGTCGGCGGCGTGTAGGGATAGCCGCCCTGCGCATTGGTCCTGATCATGTCCGCGAAATCCAGATAGCAGCGCGGGCAGGTGGCGGTCTTCGACGCCTCCAGCGCCTTCTGGCTGACGCAGAGGATCGCCAGTCCGGTCATCAGCATGAAGCCCTTTTGCGAGCCGGCAACCGCCAGGTCGACGCCCCATTCGTCCATGCGGAAGTCCATGCAGGCGATGGACGAGACCCCGTCGACATACAGCATTGCCGGGTGCCCGCAGGCGTCGAGCGCGCGGCGGACGGCGGCGATGTCGCTGCGCACGCCCGTGGCGGTCTCGTTGTGCGTGACCAGGACGGCCTTGATCTCGTGCCCGGTGTCGGCTGCCAGCCGCTCGGCCATGGCCGCGGCGGGAACGCCGGTGCCCCAGCCGGCGGGGATCGCCTCCACCTGCAGGCGATGGCGCTGGCAGAGGTCGATCCAGCGGTTCGAGAACTGTCCGTAGTCGCCGGCCAGCACCTTGGCGCCAGGGCTGAGCGTGTTGGTTATCGCTGCCTCCCAACCGGAGGTGCCGGTGCCCGGGAACAGGATCGCCTGGCCGGTCGCGGTCTTGAAGATCTTCTTCAGGTCCTCCAGCACAGGGGACAGTGTCTCGACGAAATCCGGGGCGCGGTGGTCGGCCGTGGGCGCGTTCATCGCATGGCGCAGCCGCTCCGGGATATTGGTCGGGCCGGGAATGAAGACGGGGTTCTGACCGGACATGGCGGTTTCCTCCGAAGGGGTTCGATTGCATTCAACATAGGGATTCCCATGGAGAATGCAATTTTTCTGAAAAAATATTCCATTTAAAAGTGTCGCGATATATGCATATGAAAAATCGCAACAAAATGTTTTTCAGATTTAATGGGCCAGATCACTTGAAAAATTTTTTCAAACCCGTTTAAGTCAATTTCGCACCATTGGAGAGGCAACCATGGCCCGAATGGCGGAACCGAAGAAGACCCGCGGCAGGCCGCGCTCCGGCGACGGCGGCGCGACCGTGCAGGCGCTGGACCGCGGTCTGTCGCTGTTGGCGATCCTGGCCCGGACCGACCGGGCGACGCTGACCGAGATCGCGCTGGCCGCCGGAATGGCGCCCTCGACCGCGCACCGGATGCTGACCACGATGCAGCGCCACGGCATCACCGAGTTCGACGAGTCTAACCAGCACTGGATGGTCGGGGTCGAGGCCTTCCGCATCGGTGCGTCCTTCATGCGCCGCTCCAATCTCGTCGAGGCCGCGCGCAGCGTGATGCTGGAGTTGATGGAGGAGACCGGCGAGACCGCCAACCTGGCCATCCCGGATGGCGGTGATGTGGTCTTCATCGGCCAGGTCGAATGCCACGATCCGATCCGGGCTTTCTTCCGTCCCGGCACGCGCGGCTACATGCACGCATCGGGCATCGGCAAGGCGTTGCTGGCGGAACTCGACCGCAGCGAGGTCGAGGCGATCCTGGCGCGCAAGGGGTTGCCCGTGTTCACCCCGAAGACGTTGACCTCACTCGCGGCGCTGATGCGTCTCCAACGAAGATGGTGTCTTCGGCTGCCTGGGAATGATGGCGTGCCACGATATCTGCCCGAAGGAATTGCCGCTGCTGGACGTTTACGCGTATCTGCGGC
>DATHZU010000008.1:0-2834 GCA_035458445.1 Thermohalobaculum sp.
CTGGATACTCGATCAGCTCGCAGCTGCCGAACAGGCGCGTGCTCCGCTGCAACGAGTCATGCGGCGCCTGAATCGGAACGAATACAACAATACGATCAAAGACCTGCTCGGCATCAGCCAGCAGGTTGGCGATGTATTTCCACAGGACGCAACGGCGGGAGGATTCGATAATAATGGAAGCGCGTTGACGGTGTCACCGCTGCACGTAGAGCTCTACTACGATGCAGCAATGCAGGCGCTTGATTATGCGATTCATGAAGGCCGGCAGCCGCGTCCGATCGAATGGCGGTTCGACCCCGAAGAGAACACACGAGGGCCGGATCGACTGCGAGTCGACAGGGACGGTCAGAGAATTCTGCTGAATCCCGGCAACAACGAGATCACCCGCTCCCGGCATCGCAATGTGCCAAAGTGTGGTTTTCATCAAAGACCACGAGCAAAAGGAGCCATCCAAGATGAACGTTACCACCCTCGGTCTCGATTTGGCCAAGAATGTCTTCCAGGTTCACGGCATCGACGCCGCCGGCAACGTGATCGTCCGACGGTCGTTGCGCCGGTCCCAGATGCTGCCGTTCTTTAGCAAGCTGTCGCCATGCCTCATCGGCGTGGAGGCGTGCGGCACGAGCCACCACTGGGGGCGCGAGATCGCGTCCCTGGGTCATGACGTAAAGTTGATGCCGCCGGCCTATGTGAAGCCATACGTGAAGCGGGGCAAGACGGACGCGGCCGATGCGGAAGCGATCTGCGAGGCGGTGGGACGCCCGACCATGCGGTTCGTGGCGATCAAGTCGGCCGAGCAGCAATCGGTGGTGGCGCTGCACCGGACACGGGATCTGCTGGTTGGCCAGCGCACCCAGCTGGTCAACATGATCCGGTCCCAGCTGGCCGAGTTCGGTATCGTGCTGGCCAGGGGCATTCAGCACGCGCTCCGATTGGTCGATCGGCTGGTCGACGGCGTGGTGCCGGACATTCCGCCGCTGGCCTGCAAGATCGTCGTTGCCATGGCGCAGCAGATCCGCGACCTGCAGGCCCACATCGCCATGCTCGAGGACGAGATCAAGGCCTGGATCCGTGGCAGCGATCTCGCCCAGCGGCTCGCGACCATCCCGGGGATCGGCTACCTCACGGCATCGGCGCTCGCCGCCTCGGTCACCGATCCGCACCGGTTCACCTCGGGCCGCCAGTTCGCCGCCTCGCTCGGATTGACGCCCAAGGCCAACGCCAGTGGGGGGCGCGAACGCAAGGGACGCATCTCCAAGATGGGGGATCGCTATCTGCGCCGGCTTCTGGTCAACGGCATGACATCACAGCTACGCGCCGCGCGGCGCAACCCCGAGGCGCATCCCTGGGTCGCCGGCCTCATCGCCGGCAACAAGCCCAACAAGCTGGTCGCCGTCGCCATGGCCAATAAGGCCGCGCGCATCGCCTGGGTCGTCATGACCCGGGGCGAGGTCTACCGCGCGCCTATCGAAAACGGAGGAAATTGCATGACCCATTGATCGTTCGACGGCGATACCGCCTTCGACGATTGCGAGGACGATGAGGGATGATGGCGAACCGGTCAGGCCGGGGATCGGGACAAACCCGACTGTTGTCAGGGCGTTCGAGCCCGCAAACCAGATAGGCACCCGATCCGCGGATACCATCAGGGCCAGCGGTTCTCAAACACCGCGTCAACAGGCCGGACACAAGACTGTACCTGACAAGGCCGCGACATCCAGAATCTCCTTGCAACGCGGGAGCCATCCACACAGGACAGCTGTGGATCAGGCCCGGGGATGGCGGCGGCGTGCCAGAATGTGATTCGGGTGGTTCGAAATTCGCTCTCGTCATGGCTGACCGGTTCCCTTGTCTGAGAACCCAAACACCATCGCCATCGCGCTCCGCCAAGGAGATGAGCCGGGATTCAAGAGCGGAGATCCAAGCCCTCCAGTACCGCCAAGGGACGCCGGTGCGAGATCAGGACAGCAGCTAAGGAGTTTGTGCAAAAGCGGTTGGGCTGGACGTGCCCCTACGTCTCCGCCTCGATCTGTTGGCGGGCGACGTCGACCAGGCGGTCCATCTCCTTGCGGACCTCTTTCGCCGACAGGCCGAGGCCCTTGGCCTCGAAATCGCCGTGGACCTTCTCCAGCACGTCCTCGTCGCCCGGGCGGTCGAAATCCGAGGCGACGACCTCCTTGGCATAGGTCTCGGCGTCGGCACCCGAGATCCCCATCTTCTCGGCCGCCCACAGGCCGAGCAGCTTGTTGCGCCGCGCCATGACTTTGAACTGCAGTTCCTGGTCGCGCTTGTACTTGGTTTCGAAACCTTTGCCGCGCTCCTCGAAGGTCGTCATGGCATACTGCTCCCGCTCGAAATTGCTTCTTTAAACGTAATCACATGGCGCCGATTTTCAACGTTCGGAGCGCCGGGCGCAAGTCGCCATTGCCGATTGGCGCATATCGGGCGGGCGTGGTATCGAACGCCCATGTGTACCGTCGTCATTCTCCGCCGGCCCGATCATGCGTGGCCGATCATCCTCGGCGCCAACCGCGATGAAATGGCCGCCCGGCCGTGGAAACCGCCCGGCCGGCACTGGCCCGACCGGCCCAACGTGCGCGCCGGGATCGACGAGCTGGCCGGCGGCACTTGGCTCGGGCTCAACGACGAGGGCGTGGTCGCCGGCATCCTCAACCGGCGCGAATCCCTCGGGCCCGACGAACGGCTTCGGACGCGCGGCGAGCTGGTGCTGGAGGCGCTCGACCATGCCGATGCGGTGGATGCGGTCGCGGCGCTGGCCGATCTCGACGGGCGCAGCTACCGCAGCTTCAACATGGTGGTGGCGGATAACCGGG
>DATHZU010000009.1:0-5654 GCA_035458445.1 Thermohalobaculum sp.
GTAGATCATGCCGTTGATCGACGAGCAGCCCCCGAGCACGCGGCCCCGCGGGTACTTGATCGCGCGCCCGTTCAACCCGGCCTCGGCCTCGGTGGCGTACATCCAGTCGGTGCGCGGGTTGCCGATGCAGTAGAGATAGCCGACCGGGATCTTCACCCAGATGTAGTTGTCGCTGCCGCCAGCCTCGAGCAGCAGCACCCGGACCGATGGGTCCTCGCTCAGCCGGTTGGCAAGGACACATCCGGCGCTGCCGGCACCGACGATGATGTAGTCGAATTCGCCCGCGCTGTTCATGCCGCCCTCCGAACCGGAGCCGCAGATTATCGCGGGTCCGCGGGGGGGTCCATCCGGTTGCGTGCTTCAGGCAGCCTTCTCGGCAGGCGCAGCGAATTCGTAGACCAGCATTCCGATCAGCATCGCGACGCTGAAGGTCAGCGCTTCGAGGCTGCCGCTGCCGAGCGCCACCAGCGCCGGGCCGGGGCAGAACCCGACCAGGCCCCAGCCCACGCCGAACAGCGCTGCGCCGCCAATCAGCCTGCCGTCCAGCCGGGTGGACGGGCGACCGGGAAAGCTGCCGCCGCAGACCGGGGCGGCGCGCCCGGCCGCGATGCGCCAGACCACCGCCATGGGCGCCAGCGCGCCGGCCAAGACGAAGGCGAGGGTGGGGTCCCAGTCGCCCGCGATATCGAGGAAGCCCAGCACGCGCGCCGGATTCACCATGTCCGAGACGATCAGGCCGAGCCCGAACAGGGCGCCGGCGGCGAGGGCTGCGAGCAAGCGCATCTCAGAACCCTCCCAGAACATGGCGGGTCAGGAAGACCGTGACCGCCGCCACCGCCATGAAGGTGCCGGTCGCCACCAGCGATCTGGGCGACAGCCGCGACATGCCGCAGACCCCGTGCCCGGAGGTGCAGCCGCTGCCCAGCCGCGTTCCGAAGCCGACCAGCAGGCCGCCCGCCAGCAACAGCGGCAGCCAGCCGGTGACCGCGATCGCAGGGGCGCCCAGCGTCAGGGCATAGAGCGCGGGCAGGCCGATCAGGCCCGCCAGGAAGGCGGCGCCCTCGGGCAGGTTGCGCCCGGTCAGCACGCCGCCCAGGATCCCGCTGATCCCGGCAATCCGCCCGTTGCCCAGCAGCAGAACCGCCGAGGCAGTGCCGATCAGAAGGCCGCCGATCAGGCCGTAAATCCAGTCCGGATTCATGTCGATCTCCAATAGTTCCTCGGTTCGGTCCTGCCGGTCAAAGCTTGTTTACCGGCACCTTCAGATAGGTGGTGCCGTTGTCCTCGGCGGGCGGCATGCGGCCCGCGCGCATGTTCACCTGGATCGACGGGATGATCAGCTTCGGCATGCTCAGCTTGGCGTCGCGAGCCTCGCGGGTCTGGACGAATTCCTCGCGGGTCTTGCCGGCGATGTGGACGTTCGCCGCCCTCTGCTCGGCCACCGTTGTCTCCCAGGCGTATTCGTCGCGGCCCGGGGCCTTGTAGTCATGGCACATGAACAGGCGCGTCTCGTCGGGCAGGCTCAGCACCTTCTGGATCGAATCCCACAGTACCGCCGCCGAGCCGCCGGGGAAGTCGCAGCGCGCGGTGCCGAAGTCGGGCATGAACAGGGTGTCGCCCACGAAGGCGGCATCGCCGATCACGTAGGTCAGGCAAGCGGGGGTGTGGCCGGGCGTGTGCAGCACGAAGCCGGTCAGCGACCCGATCTCGAAGCGGTCCTGCTCGCGGAACAGGCGGTCGAACTGGCTGCCGTCGCGCTGGAACTCGGTTCCGGCGTTGAAGACCTTGCCGAAGATGTTCTGCACTGCGACGATTTCGGCCCCGATGCCGATCTTTCCGCCGCCGAGTTCGCGCTGGATATAGGGCGCGGCGGACAGGTGGTCGGCATGGACATGGGTCTCGAGGAGCCAGACCGGGTCGAGTCGCTCGGCGCGGATATGGGCGATGATCTGATCGGCGGAATCGGTCGAGGTGCGGCCCGAGGAATAGTCGAAGTCCAGCACCGAATCGATCACCGCGCAGGCGTTGCTGCCGGGGTCTCGGACGACATACGAAATGGTGTTGGTCGCCTCGTCGAAGAACGCTGTGACATCGGGGTTCGGGGGGACGGTCATCATGGCGCTCCGGACTGGCTTTCGAGGATATATAGGTCTCGCGCGAACACATTACAATTAGTGAATGTGTTCTCGTGCCAATCGGCCGCGGCGCAAGGCGGATTTCTCGCGCGATGCGACGCTTCCATGCGCGATGGTGACCCGAGATTGGCGCAGAAGACCGGCATCCGCAATGGACAGCCGGGAATGCAGATGGCCGATTCAGTCACTCACAAGCTGCTCGACGGGCGGCGTGCCGCGACCGACATCATGGTGACGGTTGCGAACGATGTGCGATCGCTGGCCGACCGGGGTTGGGCGCCGCGCCTGGTCTCGATCACCGTCGGCGACGTGGACGCCGTCGCCGTCTATGTCCGCAACCAGCGGCGAAAGGCCGAGGCGGCGGGCATCGCCTTCGAGGAGCGCCACTTCCCCGCCGATGTGAGCCGGGCCGAGATGGTGGCGGCGCTCGGCGCGATGAACGCCGACCCGCGGATCACCGGGGTCATCATACAGCGTCCGGTGCCGGAGCATCTGTCGGTCCGCGATCTGCAGATGGCGATCCATCCGCTGAAGGATGTCGAGGGCATGCATCCCGCCTCGATCGGCAACATCGTCTACAACGACATCGACCTCGCGCCCTGCACCGCGCTGGCCTCGGTCGAGCTTCTGAAGCGCACGCCCTTGGGGCTGAAGGGGCTGGAGGTGGTGGTGATCGGGCATTCCGAGATCGTCGGCAAGCCGATCGCCTTCATGCTGATGGCCGAGGGCGCGACGGTGACCGTCTGCCACCACATGACCCGGAACCTCGCGTCCCACTCGCGCCGCGCGGATGCGGTCTTCGTCGCGGTCGGCAAGCCGGGGCTGGTGACCGGCGAGATGATCAAGCCGGGCGCGGCGGTGATTGATATCGGCATCAACCAGATGCCGGACGGCGGCATCGTCGGCGATGCCGATTTCGACAGCTGCGCCGAGGTGGCAGGCTGGATCACGCCGGTGCCGGGCGGGGTCGGCCCGGTGACGGTGGCGATCCTGATGCGCAACGCGGTTACCGCGGCGCGTCGCCAGAAGGCACATTACGACAAGGCCTTCAGACCCTCGGATTTCGCCGCCTGAGAGCAGGTCACCGGCTGTCGGCCGGAGTGAAGTTCCACTGCGGCGCGGCAAGCAGCTTCTCGCGGCCGCCAAGCTCGGCCACCCGGCGGGCCTGATCCGCATGGGCGCGCAGATTGGTTTCCTCCGGGTCGAGGATGTCGAGCATCCGGCGGCGTGCCTCGGCTATGGCGTCTGCGGCACGCGGGGCCAGGTCCGTCGTCTCGTCCGGGTCGCCGGTCAGGTTGAACAGTTGCGGCGGGTTTCCTTCGGCGTAGTGGACGTATTTCCAGTCGCCTCCGCCGTCCCGCCACCGGACCATCGTGATCCCTACCGAAGCGCCGCCATCGTGGTATTCGCTGATCACGGTCCGCCCGGGTTGCGCCGGAGACTGCAAGGCATGACCCGTGAACCCGGTCTCGGGCGCACCGGCGGCCCGGCAGACCGTGGGCGCGAGGTCGATCAGGCTGACCGGGTCCTCGCGACACGCCCCGGCGGCGATCCCCGGCCCCGCCAGGATCAGCGGAACGCGGGCCGAGTCCTCGTACATGGTCGATTTGGTCCAGAAACCCTTGCGGCCCAGCGCCTCGCCATGGTCCGAGGTGAAGATCACCAGAGTCTCCTCGGCCTGGCCCGAGGCGCGCAGGGCGTCGAGCACCCGCCCCACCTGGGCGTCGAGGAACGAGCAGAGGCCGTAATATCCGGCCCGGGCGATGCCGCGGCTGCGCGAATTGAAGTGCTTGTCGTGACTGAAGAACCCGCCGATCTCGCGCAGGATCGGGTGGTCGGGCAGGATCTCGGCCTCGGACTCGAACTGGCGAGGGTCGTAGAGGTCGAAGAACTCCGGCGGCGCCATCAAGGGGTAGTGCGGGCTGACGAAGCTCACGAAGCCGCACCAGGGCCGGTCGCGCCGGGCGGGATCGGTCAGCCAGCGCGCCGCTTCCTCGGCCACGCGCCGGTCGAACCGGGTGTAATCGGTCTCGCCCGGCCCGATCTCCTCGGCCAGGCCCGCGGTCGCGTCGTAATCGCAAAGCGGCTTTCGCAGCAGCCCGCGCACCCAGCCGACCCCATCGGGGATGTGAATCGGCTCGATCTGGCGGTCGAAGCCGGTGTCGTCGGTCTGGCTGCGGTAATGCAGCTTGCCGATCGAGACCGTCTCGACCCCCGCGCCCTGCAAGCGGTGCCCCCAGGACGGCACCCGCCCGTCATAGGCCTCGGCCGAGGACCAGTACCCGATCTCGTGCAGGTAACGCCCGCAGGCGATGGCGGCGCGGGTGGGAACGCAGATCGGCGAGGGCGTGTAGGCGGCATCGAACCGGGTTCCAAGCGCCGCCAGCGCGTCGATATGGGGGGTGCGGGCAACCCCGCCATGGCAGCCAAGCCCCCAGGTGGAGAGCTCGTCGGCCATGATCAGGAGGATGTTCATTGCCGGGTCCTTCAAAGGGAGCCCGGCGCGGCCGGACGGCGCCCCCCTCCCTATCCCTCCCCCACAAGGGGGGAGGGGACTTCGCAGCGGTCGGTGACCAAAGCCGCGATCAGCTGGCGTACTCGTCACCCTCGTCGTCCAGGATCGCCTTCAGCTCGCTCAGGTGGCGGTCGGCCTGGCCGGGATAGGTCTCGATCTCATGCGCGGTCTTCTCGGCGATCTCGTCCGACAGCACCCGCAGCGGCCGCCCGGTCCACAGCGCCTTGATATAGGTCTCGGCGGCGCGCTCGAAGAAGTACATCCGGTTGAAGGTCTCGGCCACGGTGTCGCCGATCACCATGATGCCGTGGTTGCCCATGACCAGCACCTTCTTCGACGGGTCGGCCAGCAGATGGCAGCAACGCTGGGCCTCCTCCTCGAAGGCCAGCCCGCCATACTCCGCGTCGATGGCGATCCGGTTGTAGAAGATGGCGCAGTTCTGGTCGATCGGCGGCAGCGTGGAATCGGCCAGGCTGGCCAGCACCGTGGCGTGGATCGAGTGCACATGCATGGCACAGCGCGCATGGGGCAGGTGCCGGTGGATCGTGCCGTGCAGGCCCCAGGCGGTGGGGTCGGGCGCATCCGGGCGCTCCATGGTCTTCGGATCGTTGGCGTCGAGGAACAGCAGGTCCGAGGCGCGCACGCGGCTGAAGTGAACCTGGTTGGCGTTCATCAGGAACTGGGTGCCGTCGTCGTTCACCGCCAGCGAGAAGTGGTTCGAGACCCCCTCGTGCATGTTCAGACGCGCGGTCCAGCGGAAGGCGGCGGCCAGGTCGACCCGCTCCTGCCAATGCTCGATGTTGCGGGCCGGGTTGCCGATACGCTCTGCGAGGCTCATGATTTCCTCCATTCGGATTTGGCGCGATGGTCGCCGATTGCGGGGCCACACTGCAAACGAAATATTCGGCGGCCCGGCGGGCTCAGCCGAAGGTCAGCTGCACCTTGACCGACCGCGAGCGGTCGCCGGCGGCCTCGAAGGCGGCAACCGCGTCTGCCAGCGGGTA
>DATHZU010000010.1:0-2075 GCA_035458445.1 Thermohalobaculum sp.
GGTCACAGACCTGACCGCTGTCCGCCGGGTCCAGGCCCCTGGCACGGACCCTGAGCACGCTCTCGACGCTGATGGCGCTGCGGACCCTCTGGGGCTGCGCGTCTTCGGTGCCGTTCTCCCAGCGGAAGCGGTTCATTACCAGCACCAGACGGCGCTTGCGGGGCATCCAGGCGATGTCGCCGGCGCGGCCGACCGAATCCTGGGCCAGGGCGGAAAGGATCGCCAGGTCCTCGACGCTTTCGGCCCTGAGGCGCAGCGGGTGGTGCGCAAGCGGAGCGTCCTCGAAGCGGGCATCGTTCACTGGCCGGTTTCCTTTATTCGTTCGATCCTGGCGCCGCAGCCGCCGAGCTTGGTCACCACGTGCTCGTATCCGCGGTCCAGATGGTAGACGCGGCTGACCACGGTCTCTCCCTCGGCCGCCAGACCGGCGAGGATCAGGCTGACCGAGGCACGCAGGTCGGTCGCCATCACCGGGGCGCCGCGCAGGCTGTCGACGCCATGAACATGGGCGGTGCCGCCATGCACTTCAATATGCGCGCCCATGCGCGCCAGTTCCGGCACATGCATGAAACGGTTCTCGAAGATGTGCTCCTCGATGACGCTGTCGCCCGTGGCCAGCGTCAGCATGGCCATGATCTGCGCCTGCAGGTCGGTGGGAAAACCCGGGAAAGGCTCGGTCGTCACCTTCAGCGGCCGGATGGTGCCGTTGCGGCTGACCTTGAGGCCGCCAGGCACGTCTTCGACCGCGATGCCGGCCTCCTCCAGCTTCTCGATCAGCGCGGCCACCAGGTCGCGCGCGCCGCCTTTCAGGGTCACCTCGCCCCCCGCAAGGGCCGGGGCGATCATGTAGGTGCCCAGCTCCACCCGGTCGGCCAGCACCCGGTGGGTGCCGCCGCCGAGCGTCTCGACGCCCTCGATGACGATCTCCGAGGTCCCGGCGCCGTCGATCCGCGCGCCCATGACGGTCAGGCATTCGGCGAGATCGACGATCTCGGGCTCGCGGGCGGCGTTCTTCAGCACCGTCGTGCCCTTGGCGAGCGTCGCCGCCATCATCAGGTTCTCGGTGGCGCCGACCGACACGAAGGGAAACTCGATCACCGCGCCGCGCAGGCCGCCACTCACCTTCGCATTCACATATCCGTCCGCGAGATCGAGGGTCGCGCCCATCTTCTCGAGGCCCGAGAGGTGCAGGTCCACCGGCCGCGCCCCGATGGCGCAGCCGCCCGGCAGCGACACCTTGGCATGGCCGTCGCGCGCCAGCATCGGCCCCAGGACCAGGATCGAGGCCCGCATCTTGCGGACGATGTCGTAATGCGCCGTGTGGTTGGTGATGCCGCCCGCGTTCAGAGCCAGGACGCGGCCCTGGCTCAGCGCCGCGATCTCGCAGCCGAGCGAGGCCAGCAGTTCGGTCATGGTGCGGATATCGGCCAGCCGCGGCGCATTGGTCAGGGTCAGCGGTTGGTCGGTCAGCAATGCGGCAGGCATCAGCGTCAGGCAGGCGTTCTTCGCCCCCGAGATGTCGATGGTACCGTTCAGGGGCTTGCCGCCCGTGACCACGATCTTGTCCATGCCTGCCGTCCGTTCCTGCCGTTTTCAGTTCTACTTGCTCGTCTTATCGTCTTTGTCCTGGGTTGTCCCGGCCGGTGCGCTGTCCGCCGCCGCATCGTCGCGCCGCGCGCGCGCCTGGGCCTTGCGCCTGCGCAGGTTCTGGCGCAGCGCCTCGGCCAGCCGCTCGGCGCGCTGGTCCTTGCCGGAGCCGGTCTGTTGCTTGTCTCGGTCCATGATGTGCCGATGTAATCGCCCGCGCCCGCGAGGTCCAGATTAGGCTTGCATTCGTGCCGTGATCCGCTATCACTCGCCCCGCGCCGCCGGGCTGCCTCGCCAGCCCGTTTCGCACCGTTGCGGAGGGGGCGGCGCACCGGGACGCTGCCGTAGCTCAGTGGTAGAGCACTCCCTTGGTAAGGGAGAGGCCGTCAGTTCAATCCTGACCGGCAGCACCATCTTTCCTCATGCGGACAGCCGATCGCCGAGGTCATTTTTTTGCCCGGACGCCATGCGAGCCGCCCGGCGCAACG
>DATHZU010000011.1:0-3434 GCA_035458445.1 Thermohalobaculum sp.
AAAACGATCGTGGGATGTTCTCTGCTGGGGAGCGGGTCGCCGGGGTGATCTGTGCTTCGTACTTTCGCGCTAGTCGTTACAGTCGATGCCAGCGCGCTAAACCGCAGTACATCATCGTTCAGATGGACTGATACCAATCCTTCGCGATGGTCACTTTCTCGATCATTTCCGTCTTCACGCCGAGATCATACTGTTTGAGCACCTGCGCATTCCGGAACATCCGGTCACTCATTCCGACGACATCCGGTCAGTGATTCCGGAGTATCCGGTCACTCTGAGGTGACGCCGCTGAGCGTAGTTTCCGTGATGTCAGTCTCCTTCGGTTTGGTCAAGCGCGGCGCAGGCCGTCCCCGTCATCAATGGGAGGGACCCGCGTGCGTCGCGGCGTGCCCCATCCGAGGCTGACGCGGCGGCGCGCGTGGGAGGGACCTGTTGATGCACGGGGGCGGGCGTTGGGTTGTGTCCGGCGGTCACTTCCGGGCCTCCGTGTTGATGGCGGTGTCTTTGTTCTTGCGCATGGACGGTCCGTCGAGGTTGAGCCGGTAGGCGTTGTGGATGAGCCGGTCGAGGATGGCGTCGGCGAAGGTCGGCTCGTCGATCACGGCGTGCCAGGTGTCCACGGGGAGTTGGCTGGTGATGATGGTGGAGCCGGCGCCGTAGCGGTCCTCGACGATCTCCATCAGGTCGCGGCGCTGTGCGGCGGTGAGCCGGTCCGGGCCCCAGTCGTCGAGGATGAGCAGATCGGCTTTGACGAGTTGACGGAACAGGCGCGGGAACCGCCCGTCGCCATGGGCGAGTTCCAGCTCGGCGAACAGGCGCGGCAGGCGGTGATAGAGCACGCTCCGGTGATCCCGGCAGGCCCTCTGGCCGAGGGCGCAAGCCAGCCAGGTCTTGCCGACGCCGCAGGGGCCGGTGATCAGCAGGCTCCTGTGCTCGGCGATCCAGCGTCCCGTGGCGAGTTGCTGGAACAGCGCCTTGTCGAGCTTCCTTGGTGTTCGGTAGTCGATGTCCTCGATGGATGCGCCGACATGACGGAGCCTGGCCGTTCGCATGCGGCTCTGGAACTTCCTGGTGCTGCGGCTGGCGGCCTCGCGGTCGATCAAGAGGCCCAGCCATTCGGCGTGGCTGAGATCGGCCGTGTCGTCTCTGGTCTGCAGTTCGGTAAAGGCCTCCGCCATGCCGTCGAGCTTGAGTGCGCGCAGCTGGTCATGGGTTGGATGGTCGAGCATTGTCTCCTCCTCAGTGGAAATAGTCGGCGCCGCGGATGTTGGGGTGAGAGATCGCCGGCCCGTCCGCGGCTTTCTCGGGCCGCCGGCGATGGAGGTTGTTCTTCAAGATCGAATTGACGGATTTGTACGAGAGCCCGCCGATCTCGAGCGCGCGCAGGCAAGCCGCTTCCAGAGCGCCCCGGCCATGGGGCTTGGCCAGGCGCACGATGCCCAGGCAGGAGCGGAAACCCTGCTCGGGGTGTGTCCGTTCACGCAGGATCACATCGACCAGTGTCGCTGTATTGGGGCCGATCCGCGCCGCCTGGCGCTTGATCTCCTCGGGCGTCCAGCCAGCATAGCGCCGGTGGCTGGCCGGCATATGCTCCGGTACGGTCGTGTGCTGGCGGTTGGCCGAGGTCCGGACATGCGAGGCAACGCGCCGGCCATCATCGAAGATCTCGACCGTCTTGGCCGTGAGCCGCGCCCAGAGCCTCTTCTTCAGCAAATGGTGCGGCACGGAGTAGTAGTGCCGGCCGATCTCGACGTGGTAGTCGAGCCCGACCTTGCGTTCGATCCATTCCGCATATTCGTACGGCTCCGCCGGCAACGGCTTCAGCGCGGGCTTGTCCAGCTGCTCGAAGAGATCGCGCCGACTGGCGCCCAGATGCCGGGTGACCTTGCCGTTGATCCCGTCCACCAGTTCTCGGATCGCCGCGTTCAGTTCGGCTAGGGAAAAGAACCGCCGGTTGCGCAGCTGCGCCGCGATCCAGCGCTGCACGACTTGCACGCCGACCTCGACCTTCGCCTTGTCACGCGGCTTGTAGGGCCGCGCCGGCACCACGGCGGTGTCGTAATGCGCGGCCATGTCGGCGTAGGTGCGGTTGATCGCCGGTTCGTAAAAGCAGGCCTTGGTGACGCCGGACTTGAGGTTATCGGAGACGATCTGGCCTGGGACACCGCCGAAGAACGCGAAGGCGCGAACGTGTGACCCGATCCAGTCCGGCAGCGCCTGGGTCCAGCTCGCCTCGGCATAGGTATAGTTCGAGGCACCCAGCACCGCGACGAAGAGCTGGGCCGCGCGGGCCTCGCCGGTCATCGGGTCCACCACGTCCAGCGTGTCGCCGGCGTAATCGACGAACAGCTTCTCACCCGCAATGTGGTGCTGGCGCATGGTCGGCGTCAGCCGGCCCTCCCAGCGCCGGTACAGCTCGCAAAACCGGCTGTAGCCATAGCCGTCATCCGGATGCGCCGCCCGGTACTCTTCCCATACGAGCGACAGGGTGACGTTCTTGCGCCGCAGCTCGCGATGCGCCGCCGGCCAGCCCGGCTGCACCAGTCCGCGCCGTGTCTCGCCGCCCTGCGGCCGGAACAGCCGCGTTTCCAGATCGGCATCCGTCACACCCTCCGGCAACGGCCATCCGAAGCCGGCCCTGTCGGCCCGCTTCAGATACTCGCTCACCGTCGACTGGCCGACGCCAAGGCTCGCCGCGATCTTGCGCGTCGACAGCCCGGCGGCCTTCAGCCGCAATGCCTCCCCGATCTTGCGCATCGGCAATCGTCTCATTTGGGTTCCCTCGCTCTCTCTGAAAGAGCGCGAGGCTACCCCGCTGCACGATCGCCCAGCAGCGCCAAATCACCGGAAATCCAGGTGACCGGATGTCCCGGAATCGGTGACCGGATCAAATTGGATTCACTGACCGGATGTTATCGGAATCGCTGACCGGATGTGCCCGGAACGCGCACATAATGCCAAAGGCAGCAATCTCGGTCGAACCGGACATTCGAAATCTTGCTCAAACGGCAGGTTTGTCCGCACTGCGGAAGTTGCGCGTGCCCGATTACGCTTTCGCTCAGTTTTTGCGTACTGATCCTCGGGCGGCACACCCAATGTCCCGGCCATGAGCCGGGGTCTCGATGGGCAATGCACAGCGGGGCGAGGCCGCGGGTTAAATCCGGGGCATGGGTGAAACAGCGCGGGAGGAGCGCGCCATGTCATCCGCCTTCGCCGCCGCCTGCGCCAATGTCAGCGCGCTCGCGCTCACCCATTCTGATCCCCCTCTCCGCACTTTTCTTTCCCCATTGCCTACTCCCCCCTTGGCCTCGGCGCGCCAGCGGGTAAACTCGCCTCGAAATTATTAGCATCAGCTTCGACGACAGGGAGATACCGCCATGAGAACACGCGCCGCGGTCGCCTTCGAGGCCGGCAAACCGCTGGAGATCACCGAG
>DATHZU010000012.1:0-5804 GCA_035458445.1 Thermohalobaculum sp.
GCCGGTCAAACGGGTGATCCAGGCGGCCGCCTGCATCGGCCGCGAATTCGGCGCCGGGCTGCTGGCCGCGGCGCTGCAGATGGACGCGGCCGAGCTGGACGCCGCGATGGGCCAGCTGCTGGCCGCCGAGTTGATCTTTCGCCGCGGCGGCGGGACCGAGCCGCGCTACATCTTCAAGCACGCGCTGGTGCAGGATGCCGCCTATGCAAGCCTGCTGATCAGCGCGCGGCGCAGCCTGCACCAGCGGCTGGCTATGGCTCTGGAGGCCGCCGACGAGCCCGACCCACTGGAATTGGCCCGGCATTTCTTCGAGGCCGGGCGCAATCGGCGGGCCGCCATGCTGTACCTGGATGTCGGGCGACGCTCGCTGGGCGCCAGTGCCCTGCCAGAGGCGATCGGCGCACTGGAGCAGGGGCTGCAGGCGGTCAGCGCGCTGGCTGTCTCGCCCGAGCGCGACCGGATGGAGCTGGACCTTCGGGTCGCCCTCGGAACCGCCCGGATGGCGAATTTCGGCTGGGCGCACCCTGCGGTCGCCGAAGCGATGGAGCCGGCCTTCCCGCTGGCCAAATCCCTTGCGGACAAAGACTCACTCGGATCGATCCTCTGGGGCCTCTGGGTTCATTACCAGACCCGCAGCGACTTTCCGACGGCGCATAAATGGCTCGACGAACTGGAGATCGCAGCGAAAGAGGACGGCGAAACCGACCTTCCGGTGATCTACGACATGTCGGCGGGCTGCCAGTATTTTTGGGAGGCGGAATATGCGCGCGCCATCGGCCATACCGATCGTCTGAAGAAAATCTACGACCCCGGGCGCCATGCTCGGATCACGGCGGTGACCAACCACGATCCGCTGGTTTTCTCGCAGCACTGGGCCGGGAGCCTGGCGGAATGGATCCGCGGCTATCCCGACCGGTCGCTGCAACGACTCGACGAGGCGATACCTCTGGCCCGCAAGATCGGGCACCCCTTCAACCTGATGTTTGCGCTGACGGCGGGCTCGACTTGCCTGATCTATCTCGACCGGACCGCACAGATGCTTGAGTTCTGCGACGAGGCCGAACGGGTGGTTGCCGAGGAGGCCTTGGGGCAATTCGCGCAGCGCGTTTGCGTCGACCAGTGGCGCGGCGCCGCGCTGATTCTCCGGGGCGAGCTGGAGCGCGGACTCAGCCTGGCGCAACCTGGCAACGACTTCTGGGAGATGAGCGGCGGAGGCATCTGCACCCCGCTGATGCGGAGCTGGATCGTGCTCGGTCTTATGGGTCTCGGACGGATCAGCGAGGCCGCCGCCATGAATGTCGGCAACATCGAACATTGCCGCATCACCGGCGATTGCTACATGGAGCCGGAATGCGTTCGGCTTCACGGCGAGCTTTCGTTGCTTGGAGCAAAGCCCGATCCCGAGGCGGCGGAACGCCATTTCCGCGAGGCGCTGGCCATCGCCCAAGACCATGAGGCCAAGTCGTGGGAGCTGCGCGCCGCCATGTCGCTCGCCCGGCTGCTGCGCGACCGCGACCGCGGCGCCGATGCGGTGGCGGCGCTGGAGCCGGTTCTGGGCTGGTTCACCGAGGGGCTGGAGACCCACGACCTGCGCCAGGCCCGGGCGCTGGCCGAGACGCTGGCGTAAGCTGACGCAGCAAGCTTCTGGCCCGTCCGGGGATCAGAACGGCCAGAACACCAGGATCGCCGGCACCGCCGCGCTGAGCACGATCAGCTGCAGCGGCAGGCCCAGCGGCCAGTAGTCGCCGAAGGCGTAGCCGCCGGGGCCCATGATCAGGGTGTTGTTGTCGTCGCCGACCGGGGTCAGGAAGGCGCAGGAGGCCGAGACCGCCACCCCGATCAGGAACGGATCGGCGGCGACCCCCAGATTTGCCGCCATGTCGATGGCGATCGGCGCCGCGATCACCGCCGTCGCGACATTGTTCAGCACGTTGGTCAGCGCCATGGTCACCAGCATCAGCACTGCCAGCAAGGCCCAGGCGGGCAGACCCCGGGTCAGCGAGACGATGCCGTCGGCGATCAGCCCGGCGCCGCCGGAATCGGCCAGCGCCGCCCCCAGCGGGATCATCGAGCCCAGCAGCACCACGACCGGCCATTCGACATGGTCGTATATCTCGCGCAGCGGCACGATGCCGAAGAACACGAACAGCGCCACCGCCGAGGCCAGGGCCGCGGGCAGATAGACCAGGCCCAGGCTTGCCGCCGCGATGGCCGCGAGGAAGATGATCGCGGCCGGCCAGGCCTTCTCGTACTGGCTCAGGGTCAGGCTGCGCGCCGCCAGCGGCAGGCAGCCGAGCCAGGCGGCCACATCCCCCAGGCGCTCGGTCGGCCCGAGCAGCAGCAGCACGTCGCCGGGTTCGATGACGGTGCGGCGCACCCGTTCGGTGATCCGCCGCCCCTGGCGCGAGATGCCGAGCAGGGTGACGCCGCGCCGGCGCAGAAGCTGCAGCGCCAGCGCCGAGCGCCCGACGATGCGGGCGCGCTCGGGGGCAACGACCTCCATCAGGCTCAGCCCCTCGGCCTCGGCGGCGGTTCGGCGCCCCTCGCCGAAATATTCCAGCTTGTGCGCCGACTTGAAGGCGTCAATCGCGTCGGGCGGCGCCTCGACCACCAGCGCGTCGCCGGCCTGGATCACCGCCTGCCGCGCCCCGCCATAGAGCCGCCGCCCGCCCCGGACCAGGCCAATGATCGCCGTATCGGCGGTCTCGGCCTCGTCCTCGATCTCGGCGATCCGCTTGCCGACCAGTTCCGAGCCCTCGGGCACCCTGATCTCGGCCACGTAGTCGGCCAGCTCGAACATCGCCGCCTCCGGGCCCTCGGCGCGGCCCTGCGGGATCAGGCGCCAGCCTATGACGGCGATGAAGGTCAGCCCGGCCACCGCGCAGACCGCGCCCACCGGGGCGAAGTCGAACATCAGATAGGGTTCGCCCAGTTCCCGCCCGCGGAAGCTGGCGATGAAGATGTTGGGCGGCGTGCCGATCAGCGTCACCAGCCCGCCCAGGACGGTGGCGAAGGTCAGCGGCATCAGCGTCCGGCCCGGCGCGCGCCCGGCCTTCTTCGCGGTCTGGTTGTCGACCGGCATCAGCAGGGCCATCGCCACCACGTTGTTCATGAAGGCCGATAGCGCCGCCCCGATCCCGCCGATCAGCGCGATGTGCCCGCCGGTCGAGCGTTCCGAATCCACCAGGTGGCGGGTGACCAGGTTGACCGCGCCCGAGGTGGTCAGCCCGCGCGAGACCACCAGCACCAGGGCGACGGTCACCGTCGCCGGATGGCCGAAGCCGGCAAAGGCCGCCTCCGCCGGCACGGCGCCCGCCACCGCGGCCACCAGAAGCGCGGCGAAGGCGACCAGGTCGTAGCGCCAGCGCCCCCACAGGAACAGCACGAAGACGGCGCCGAACAGCCCGAAGAGGATGATCTGGTCCTGGGTCACGCCGCCCGTCCCCCGATTGCCGACAGGTGGCCGCGGGCCACCCCGGAGGCCACCCTAGCACCGACCGGCATCCCGGCCCAAGCGGCCCGATCGCGGCGCAAGGTCATGCGCCCCGCCGCGCTCCCCCGAAGCGGACCGCGGCGGCGCGGCGCTCCCACTCGGCCTCGGCGCCGAAGCGGTACTCGGCCGCCGGGCGGCCCCCGAGGCGGCTGGAGGTGGCGCCGGTCGGCTCGATCAGCCCGGACCGCTCGACCATGCGGCGGAAGTTCTGCTTGTGGAGCGCCACACCCGAGACCGCCTCGGCGGCGCGCTGCAACTCGTAGAGGGTGAAGGTATCTCCCATCAGCTCGAACAGCACCGGGCGGTATTTCAGCTTGCCGCGCAGCCGCCCGATGGCGGTGGCGATGATCCGCCGGTGGTCGCGGGGCGCGCTGGTACCGAGCTGCGGCAGGCCGGCGGGCGGCGCCTCGCCCCGGTCGCGCCAGGCCTCGCGCACCAGCCGGGCGCTGTAGAGCAGCTCGTAGCGCTCCAGCGCCAGCTCGTCGCGCCAGGCGCCGCCGCCGGTGCCGAACAGGACCTCAATCCGCTCGCGCCGCGCGGCGTCGGTCCCGGCCCATGCATCGAGGCCGGGCAGGATCACGTTTGCCACCACGGGCGGCACGCCCTCGCGCCGGTCCTCCCAGGGGAACCACTGCGCCCAGGGGGTCCAGTCGGTGGCCGCGCGCGCAATGTCCGCCTGGGCCAGCGCCAGATAGCCGATCGACACCAGATGCGGCGCGCCCGGTTCGCGCGCCGCCGAGCGCCGCGGGTCGCCGAAGGTGTAGAGCTGCTCGATATACTCCAGCCGCAACCCGGTATGGGCTTCGACCCACTCGGCCAGCGCCTCGTGCAGGGTGCGGTGGCGATCCGGGTCAAAGGCCGCCGTCGGCAGGTCGCGGCCCTGGGCGCCGGGCAGGGTCAGCACCATCGGCCGGGTGGCGCCGTCCCCGGATTCCAGCGCCACGATCACCGCCGACAGCTCGACCGTCACCGGCCGCGTCATGGCCGGACCTGCAGGTAGAGCTGGCGGAACCGGCCCAGATAGGCGCGCTTGACCGCGTTGGTGGACTGCGGCTTCAGCCGGATCGCCTCGGCGCCGTCGAAGCGGGGGCGGGGGAAGTATTTCGCCGCCTCGTCCTCGCGGAACCCGGCCAGCTGGGTCGCCTCGAACCAGGCGCTGAGGCGGTCGGCGCGCTTCACCAGCTTTTCCAGGGCCGGGGGCACATCCGGCGGCAGGCCGAAGCGGATATGCACCGCCGCCAGCAGCCGGCGCTCGAAGTCCTTGTAGTCCAGCCCGATGGCCGCCTTGAAGGGCGAGATCATGTCGCCGATCACATATTCCGGCGCGTCGTGCAGCAGCGCCACCAGCCGCTCCATCGGCCCCGCCTTCGGCTTCAGGCGGCGCAGGATGGTCTCGACCAGCAGGCAGTGCTCGGCCACCGAATAGGGGTGGTCGCCGGTGGTCTGGCCGTTCCAGCGGGCGACCCGGGCCAGACCATGGGCGATGTCCTCGATCTCGATGTCCAGCGGTGCGGGATGCAGCAGGTCCAGCCTGCGCCCCGAGAGCATCCGCTGCCACGCCCGTGCCGCCATCGCCTGCGTACTTCCCGCCAAAATTGCCTGCCGCCTGTCTAATCGGCGCGCTCTTCATTGTCGAGGAAGCGCGGCGGTGCTATGTGGCCCCGGAACCTTGGACCGACAAGCGAGACAATCAGGATGCATGGCATGACCGACTACGTGGTGAAGGACCTTGGCCAGGCCGATTACGGCCGCAAGGAGATCGCGATCGCCGAGACCGAAATGCCGGGCCTGATGGCCTGCCGCGAGGAATTCGGCGGGTCGAAACCCCTGAAGGGCGCGCGGATCACCGGCTCGCTGCACATGACCATCCAGACCGCGGTGTTGATCGAGACCCTGACGGCGCTGGGGGCCGAGGTGCGCTGGGCGTCCTGCAACATCTTCTCGACCCAGGACCACGCGGCGGCCGCCATCGCCGCCAGTGGCGTGCCGGTCTTCGCGGTGAAGGGCGAGACGCTGGAGGACTACTGGGCCTATACCGACCGCATATTCCAGTGGCCGGACGGCCAGCCCTCGAACATGATCCTCGACGACGGCGGCGACGCCACCATGTACATCCTGCTGGGCGCCCGGGCCGAGGCGGGCGACACCGCCTTCCTCGACAAGCCCGGATCCGAGGAGGAGGAGTTCCTCTTTGCCCAGATCCGCAAGCGCCTGGCCGCCAGCCCCGGCTTCTTCACCCGCCAGCGCGACGCCATCCGCGGCGTGACCGAGGAGACCACCACCGGCGTCAACCGCCTCTACCAATTGCAGA
>DATHZU010000013.1:0-7471 GCA_035458445.1 Thermohalobaculum sp.
CATCGGGAACTTGCGGATCTCGGTGAGATACCGGCTCAGACCCTGCTCCGGAGACGGGGCGGGAACGCTGGGATAGGTTGTGCTCATGGTCGCCCTTTCACTGCTCGGTGCCTTCTCGGGCATCTCCTGCCTCTTCCCGTCATTATACGGTGAATTCTCTCGCCTAGTTTATATTCAACGTTACAATTTCGTAATCCGTCGCAAATTCCCGACCAATTCACTCATATCCTGCGGCAATGGCACTGCAAAACGCATCGTGTTTCCCGTCACGGGGTGGCGAAAACCCAGAGTCTGCGCATGTAATGCCTGGCGCGGAAATGTCAACAGCGCCTCGCAAGCCTCGGCGGGGGCGAGGTTTTTCGGGACGGACCGGGCGCGGCCGTAAACCGGGTCGCCGATCAGCGCATGGCCGATATGCGTGGCGTGGACCCGGATCTGGTGGGTCCGGCCGGTTTCGAGCCGGCATTCGGCCAGGCTGGCGACCGGGGCCTCCGGGGGGCCGAAGCTCTCGGTCGGGCGCAATCGCGTGACCGCGCGGCGCCCGTTCGCCACCACCGCCATGCGCTTGCGGTCGGATGGATGGCGCGCGATCGGGGCGTCGATCCGAATCCAGCCGCCGGGCTCGAAGCCGATGCCGGGCAGGCCCGCCAGACGCGGATCGGCGCGGCTGGGCACGCCCCAGACCACCGCCAGGTATTGCCGCTCGATGTCGTGGGACGCGAACAGCGCGGACAGGCCGGCATGCGCAGCCTCGGACTTTGCCACCACCAGAAGGCCGGAGGTGTCCTTGTCGATCCGGTGGACGATGCCGGGCCGCAGCGCGCCGCCGATGCCTGTAAGACCCGCGCCGCAATGGTGCAGCAGCGCGTTGACCAGCGTTCCGGTCTCGGCGCCGGGGGCGGGGTGAACCACCATGCCCGCGGGTTTGTCGATCACGATCAGGTGGGCGTCCTCGTGGACGATATGCAGCGGAATGTCCTCTGGCAGGGGCTCGATCGGCAGCGGCGGCGGGATGTCGAGCGCGAAGGTCTCGCCCGCCTTGACTTTGCGCCTGCTCTCCGTGACGGTCTGGCCGGCGCCGTCGCTGATGGCACCCTCGGCCAGCAATTGCGCGATGCGCGAGCGCGACAGGCCGGGAATCCCAGCCGCCAGCAGCGCCAGTGCCTTGTCCAGCCGCTGACCGGCTTCGGCGCTGGTCACCGTCAGTTCCAGCGGCGCCTCGGCGTCTGCGTCCAGGGGGTCAACCATGGTTCAGCCTCGGCCCGTCGGCGACGACGATCTTCCGGAGCCGCCGCAGGTCCGCCGGCTGAGGCTGCTGGTCAGCCTGCTGATGGTGGTGCTGATCGGCGGCATGCTGGTGGTGGTGGCCGCGATGGTGGTCAAGCTCGGCACCGTCGGCGCGCCGGAGTTGACGCCGGTCACGGCGGAGCAGATCGCCTTGCCCGAGGGCGCCGAGGTGGTGGCCGTGGGGCAGGGGGCGGGCGGTGTCATGATCCTGACCCGCGACGCGGCCGGCGGCGAGACGCTGCGGGTCTTCGATCCCGCCAGCGGCGAGCAGCGCTCGGCCACAGCGATCCTGCGCGAATAGCTCACTTCAGGTCCCGGTAGGCTGGCAGGCCGGGCAGCCCGGTGGCCTCGTAGACCCCGCGCGCGATGGAACGGGCGGTGCAGTCTGCGGCGATCGCGCCCAGTTGGGCGAGGTCGTTGACGGGGTCGGCCATGGGCCGCGCGCCGGTCGACAGCACGAAGACCGTGTCGCCGTCCAGCGGCGAATGCACCGGGCGGATGGCGCGGGCAAGCCCGTCATGGGCCATCAGCGCGATCCGCTGTGCCTGCCCGCGCGTCAACGCCGCGTCGGTGGCGACAACCGCCAGAGTGGTGCTGGTAGCGGGCGGGCGGTTGAAGTCGTAAGGCTCCGGCGCGGGGGCGGCACTGGGCGGGGTCTGCCCGCCGAGCTCGCCCGCCATCTCGAACGGCCAGGCCCAGAACGTCCGGGTGCCGGGAATGACCGTCGAGCCGATGGGGTTCGCCACGCTCAGCGCCCCCACCGTGAAGCCGTTCCAGACCGCCGAGGCGGTGCCGAGGCCGCCCTTCAGCCGCCCGGCCCGGGCGCCGAGCCCGGCGCCGGCATTGCCGAGCGCGAAGTCGGCGTCCGCCGCCTGCGCCGCGTCATGGCCCAGTTGCCACCAGGGCGGATGGTCCCAGTCCTTCGACCCGCCGGTGGTCAGGTCGAAGATGATCGCGCCCGGCACGATGGGCACGATCGTGTCGCCCACCGGAAAGCCGACGCTCCGGCTCCGCAGCCAGTGCATCACGCCCCCGGCGGCGTCCAGCCCGTAGGCCGATCCGCCCGAAAGGGCGATGGCGTGCACCTGCTGCACGGTGGACCCGCTGGCCAGCGCCTCGGTGTCGCGGGTGCCGGGTCCGCCGCCGCGCACGTCAACCGCGGCGGCAGCGACGCGTTCCGGGATCACCACGGTCGTGCCGGTGGTGAGCGCCGATGCCTCGGCATTGCCGACGCGGATGCCGTCGACATCGGCGATGCTGTTGCGGGGGCCCGGCTGGATCGGGGGGCGGGTCATCGGAACTCCTCGTGCTGTCCGGCAGGATAGGGGCTGGGAGCAGGCGCTTGCAATGGGGCCGATGCCCCGCCAATCTGCGGCGAAAGCCTGGGGAGGCGTCATGTCCGGACCGCTGGCGGGGATCCGCATCGTCGAATTCGAATCCATCGGCCCGGGGCCTTACGGCGCCATGCTGCTGGCCGACCTCGGCGCCGAAGTGCTGCGGATCGCGCGGCCCCATGCCGAGCGCGGCGCGCTGATCGCCGATATCGGCGGTGCGGTGATGCACCGTGGCCGCCGCGCGATCACGCTGGATCTGAAGGACGCCGAGGACCATGCCCTGGCCCGCCGCCTGATCGCCAGGGCCGACGGGCTGGTCGAAGGCTTGCGCCCCGGCGTGATGGAGCGCCTGGGCCTGGGGCCGCGCGACGCCCACGCCCTGAACTCGAAGCTGGTCTACGCCCGCGTCACCGGCTGG
This sequence comes from Thermohalobaculum sp., assembly GCA_035458445.1. Classification (GTDB taxonomy): domain Bacteria; phylum Pseudomonadota; class Alphaproteobacteria; order Rhodobacterales; family Rhodobacteraceae; genus Thermohalobaculum. Next base: position 3,040 of record DATHZU010000013.1, read on the forward strand.
GGGCAGGAGGGGCCGCTGGCGCGCACCGCCGGTCACGACATCAACTACATCGCCCTTTCCGGCGCGCTCGGCGAGATGGGGCCGCCGGACGGGCCGCCGCTGCCGCCCCTCAGCCTGGTCGGCGACTTCGGCGGCGGCGGGATGTTCCTGGCCTATGGCATGCTGGCGGCGCTGATCGAGGCCGGGCGCACCGGCCGGGGCCAAGTGGTGGACGCCGCCATGCTGGACGGCGCCGCGAGCCAGATGGCGCTGCTCTATGCCTGGCGCGCCGGGGGGAGCTGGCGGCCCCGGCGGGGTACCAACCTGCTGGACGGCGCGGCGCCGTTCTACCGCTGCTACATGTGCGCGGATGGCGGCATCGTCGCCACCGGCGCCATCGAGCCGCAATTCTTCGCCGCGCTGATGGCCGGGCTGGGGCTGGAGGGCGAAGGCTGGGACCAGGACGACCGCACCCGCTGGCCCGAACTGGCGGCCCGCATCGCGCAGGTCTTCGCCACCCGTCCGCGCGATGAATGGGTGGCGCATTTCGAGGGCACCGACGCTTGCGTCAGCCCGGTCCTGGGCATGGCGGAAGCGCCGGACCACCCGCACAACCGGGCGCGCGCCACTTTCGGGGGCAGCCCGGTCCAGCCGATGCCGGGGCCGCGGTTCTCGAACCACTCCGGCGCCCTCAGCGATGTCCCCACCGCGCCCGATGCCCAGCGCGAGGCCGTGCTGGCCGAGTGGGGCGTCTAGTTCGAGGGAGGCGGGGGCGCGCAGCCGGGGCGGCGGTAGATGTCGAAACCGTCATAGGTTCCGACCTTTTCATACTGCTTCCAGGCCTCGATTACCGCCTCGGTGGTCAGCAGGAATGCGAGGTAGTCGAACTCCGCGCCTCCGAAATAGGGCTTGTCGGGGCGTGTATCGACGAAAACCAACTGCGGCTTTTCGCGCAGGAAGTCGGCCTGGGCCCGCAGCCGCGTGGCGTCGATGGCCCCCTCCAGCGCCAGCTTTCGCTCTGGCGCAAAGCCCTCCGGGCTTTGCAGCTGGCGCGCTGCCCCCGGTATCGGCCATAGGGTCGAACCCCGGTTGGCAGGTTTCGCATCGGCGTAATTGGCCAGCGGATAGGCATGATACACATGGGCCGCGAGCAACTGGAAGCTGCGCTCGCCCGCCGGGCAGGTGAAGTAGCGGGCGAAGTCGCGATAGACCGTGTTGGCGTAGGTGCCGTTCCCGATCGCTGGCAGCATCAGGAACAGCGCGAAGCCGAGCATCTGAGCCAGCGGCAGGAAGAACTGCCCCCGATAGGTGCGCAGAGACAGGGCGATCCAGCCGCAAGCCAGCCCTGCCAGCGCCTTGAACGGCAGGGAGTGATATGTCCAACCCTTTGCCTGCACGAAGAAGATCACCGCTCCGGCGAAGCCGGCCGCCGCCAGGATCAGCGCTGGCCTCAGCGCCTCGCGGCCCAGGAATGGCAGGCCCGCCGACGACAGCAGGAACACCAGCGCCGTCGGAATTGTCAAACCGGCGAGCGCCAGCAGAGGATGATCGTAACCAGGCCCGTAGGTCAGCCTGGCCAGCGGAATGACGCTGTCGAAATAGGCGGGATGAAGCATCCAGGCGGCGCCCAGATAGGCGCAGCAGGCCAGGACGATGGCTGCGTTCTGCACCGTGAAGGCCGCAGCAGCGGACCGGCGGCAGGCGCAAGCGGCCAGGGTGGTTGCCAAGGGTATCAGCAGGAAGACCGGCTTCAACGCCAGGCCGAAGGTTGCCCAGAGGCCGATCAGCGCGCGCTCCCACCACGGTCGCGGCGGTGCGGCCGGACCGGTAAGGCCAAGCGCCAGATAGGGCAGGACGAAGACCAGCAACAAATGCTCGCGCTGACCGAAATCGGCCAGCGGCAGCAGGATCAGCGCAATCGATCCGAACACAGCGAACCCGACGCGATGGAGGCCGGTGATCTCGGGGTCGGCGGCGAGCAACCGCAGCGACCAGATCAGCGAGACGCCGGTCAAAGCGAGGACATAGACGACGGACACCTCGGTGGTATCGAGGGCCAGCAGCCGCGCGGCGGCGACCGGAGGAGCCGTCAGGTAGAACGCCAATGGCGGGTTCAGCTCCAGGATTTCGTCGTAGAGCGGCAGCCCGTCCAGCCACCAGCCGGTCGCAACGATGAACCAGCTGGTGTCGTGGTTCAGAACCTTGCCGTGAAGGGCGAGAAAACCCAGAACTATGCCGCCAAGCACGAGAGCAAACTCTGGTTTTAGCCGCTGAATCACGGTGTTGCCCTCGGATTGAAGATTGCCGAAAACTCTATATTTTGGCGCCCGGGGTAGCAAGACCGGCCCGGGCGCCGGAACCGGCAGGGGCCGAGTGGCGGTCCCTCGGAACGGGAGGCAGGCTTGCCGGCAGCGGTTCACGACGCTCAGGCGATGATCGCGGGGATGGAGCCGGTGCTCCAGCCGGGCGAGTTCGTGTTCTGCACGACCTGCGATGCCGCGTTGATCGCCAGGGCCCAGCCGCAGGCGGTCGCGTCCATTCGCGAGGCGGAAGGGATGTCGCTGGTTCTCGCGCGCGACGCGGCCGGCGCGCTGGGATTCGATACCGCCTTGCCGATGCGCTGCATCACGCTGACGGTGTTCTCGGCGCTGGACGGCGTGGGGCTGACGGCCGCCGTCTCGGGGGCGCTGGCCGGGCAGGGCATTCCCTGCAACATGGTGGCGGGTTTCCATCACGACCACCTGTTCGTCCCGTCCGGAATGGCGGAGCCCGCCCTGGCCGCCCTGCGCGCGCTTCAGGAGGACCCCGGAACCGGGCTCTGAACCCTGCGCGAGGGAATTCCGTTTGCCGCCGGATTGCTCTAGGATCGCCCCATGAACCCGATTGCGGTCCCATATAAGCGGCTGGCTGTGCTGGCTGTCCTGGCGGTTTTCCACGCCCCGGCAACCTCGGCGCAGGAATACGCGCCGGGCGAGAAGCTGGCGCTGTTCAACTGCGGGCGCTGCCATGTGATCGGCCCGCGCAACAGGATGGGCGGCATCGGCTCGACCCCCTCGTTCCCGGTGCTGCGCACAATCGAGGACTGGGAGGACCGGATGAAGGCCTTCTGGACGCTGCGCCCGCATCCGTCGTTCACCCAGATCGAGGGCGTGACCGAACCATTTCCCGAAGACCGGCCGGCCCATGTTTATCCGATCCGGCTGACGCTGGAGGAGGTCGAGAAGATCGTCGCCTACGCCCGGACGATCCCGCCGGCGGACCTGGGGGGCACCATCGACCTGCGTTGAAGGCCGGCGTCTCCCGCAGCCATGCGGAAATGTCAAAGCAGGTTTCCGTTCTCGACTCTACTCCCGATCCGCGAAGTCCTCATATGCCGTGCAGCAGACACCGTTGCACAGCACGATTGGAGAACACGCGATGCTGAGTGCCCTTCTCGCCGCCTTCGCCCGCCGCCGCGCCGTGGCGCGGGCAATTGCAGAATTGCAGCGCCTGGACGATGCCCATCTGAAGGACATCGGCCTGAGGCGCGATCAGATCGAATCCTTCGTCACCGGCCGCATCTGAGGCGGCCGGTGCGCCGGCGCGGAGACGCCGGTCAATCCTCGGCGTATTGCTGCTCGAATTCGAGCTGGATTCGGCGCAACTCCTCGATCGCCGCGCGGATATCCGTGCTGTCGATGACATTGACCTCGACGCGGTCGCCGACGCGTGACAGTCGCCGCCGGCGCTCGCGGTGCGTCTCCGAGATGAAATCCCGCACCTGATAGACATTGACCGGGCGGGCGATGCCCTTCGGCGTGACCTTGTCGAAATGGTCGCAGTTCACGTGGTCGCTGATCAGGTTGTAGGTGGATTCCGACACCAGGATTCCGTCCTCCGGGGCGTAGAGCTGCAGCCGCGCCGCCACGTTCACCGGCCCTCCGAGCACCGTGTATTCCAGCCGCTGCTCCGAGCCGAAATTGCCGACCGTGCAGTAGCCCGTCGAGATGCCCATGCGGACCCGGATACCCTTCGATACACCGTGCTTGGTCCAATAGCGTTGCAACTCGGCGACTCGCTGCTGCATGCGCAGCGCCATCTCGACACAACTCAATGCATCCTCTTGCTCGCCGCGGGTCTGCGGGTCGCCGAAGAAGACCAGAATGGCATCGCCGATGAACTTGTCGATGGTGCCGCCGCATTCGATGGCGATCGAGGACATCTCGGACAGGTACGAGTTGACCACGGCGGCCAGCCGCTCCGGCTCGAGCGAGTCGCTCAGTTCGGTGAAACTTTCGATGTCGGAGAAGAAGATCGTCAGGTTCTTGCGCGCCGTCTTCGTTGCTGCGCCTTGCTGGTCGGAAAAAATGCTCTCGTAGATCTGCGGCGAGAGATATTTCGCCAACCGCATCGCGAGTTGCTCGAGTTGCCGACTTTTCTCCTCGATGATCTCCCGGTCCTTGATCTTCTGCTC
>DATHZU010000014.1:0-9911 GCA_035458445.1 Thermohalobaculum sp.
CGCGGTGCAGCCGGATCAGGTCGCGCGCCAGGATCACGCCCATCTTGTCGGCGAAGATCTCGCCGCCTTCGTCGTCCACCACCCCGCAGCGGTCGCCGTCGCCGTCGAAGCCCAAGCCGAGGTCGGCGCCTGAGGCGCGCACGGCATCTGCCATGTCGTGCAGCATCTCCATCGCCTCGGGGTTGGGGTTGTAATGCGGGAAGGTGTAGTCCAACCGCGTATGCAGCCCCACCTCCTCGGCGCCGATCCGGCGCAGCACCTCCGGGGCAAATGCCCCCGCGGTGCCGTTGCCGGTGGCGCAGACCACCTTGAGCGGCCGCGTCAGGCGGAAATCGCCGACTAGGTCGTCGATATAGCGCTCGCGCACGCCCTCGATCCGGTCATGGCGCCCGCCGTCGCGCAGCCGGCCCAGGCCGCCCAGCACGATCTCCTTCAGCCGTCCCATCTCGTCGGGCCCGTGGGTCAGCGGGCGCTGCATCCCCATCTTGACCCCGGTCCAGCCGTTCGGGTTGTGGCTGGCGGTGACCATGGCGACCGCCTGGGCATCCAGGTCGAACTGGGCGAAATAGGCCATCGGGCTGAGGCTGAGGCCGATGTCGCGCACCTCGGCGCCGCCGGAGACCAGGCCCAGGATCAGGGCCTGCTTGATCGACAGGGAATAGGAGCGGTAGTCATGGCCGACCACCACAACCGCGGGCAGCTCGGCTTCGTGAAGCTGCGTCGCCAGCCCAAGCCCCAGCGCCTGGATGCCCAGCAGGTTGATCTCCTTCGGAAACCGCCATCGGACGTCGTATTCCCGGAACCCGGTGGGCTTGATCATCGGCTGGTTCTGGCTCGCCCAGTCGTTGCTGGTCACCTCGGTCAGGGGCTTGAGGACCGGCATGGATCAGCCGAGCGACACGGGGCGCGCCTTGGCCACCCGGTCGATGTCCCTGAGCGTGTCCAGCAGCTCGCCCATGCCGTTCAGCGGGATCATGTTCGGCCCGTCCGAGGGGGCGTTGTCCGGGTCCGGGTGGGTCTCGATGAAGAAGCCCGCCACCCCCACCGCCGCCGCGGCGCGGGCCAGCACCGGGGCGAATTCGCGCTGGCCGCCGGAAGAGCCGCCCCTGCCGCCGGGCTGCTGCACCGAGTGCGTGGCGTCGAAGATCACCGGATAGCCGGTTTCCGCCATGGTCGGCAGGCCCCGGAAATCCGTCACCAGGGTGTTGTAGCCGAAACTGGTGCCGCGCTCGCACAGCATGATGTTGCGGTTGCCGGTCGAGGCGACCTTCGCGGCCACGTTGCCCATGTCCCAGGGGGCCAGGAACTGGCCCTTCTTGATGTTGATCGCCTTGCCGGTCGCGCCCGCCGCCAGCAGAAGGTCGGTCTGGCGGCAGAGGAAGGCGGGAATCTGCAGCATGTCCACCACCTCGGCCACGGGCGCGCATTGCCCCGCCTCGTGGACGTCGCTCAGCACCGGGCAGCCGATCTGGCGGCGCACCTCGGCCAGGCATTCGAGGCCCTTCTCGATCCCCAGCCCGCGCTGGCCCGACAGAGAGGTGCGGTTCGCCTTGTCGAACGAGGCCTTGAAGATCAGCCCGATGCCGCGCGCCGCGCAGAGCTCCGCCAGCGTCCCGGCGATGTCGAGCGAATGCTGCACTCCTTCCGCCTGGCACGGACCCGAGATCAGCACGAAGGGCCGGTCGTTGGCGGCGGCGACGGACCCGATCTCGACGGTCTGGGCGGGTGCGGACGGCATGGGGGTCTCCTCGGCTGGGCCTTTCCGTTGTAAAGCGCGAAACCCTGGCCCGGCGCAAGCCCAAGCGGGTCGCCAACCCGGATTCGCCCGACTATAGTCGCGCCATGATCGATCTTCTGCGCCGCCTTCTGTCCCGCCCCGCCGACGCGCCTGCGGACCCCTCCGATGCCCGCGTCGCCCTCGCCGCGCTGCTGGTCGAGGCCGCCCATGCCGACGGCATATACGATCCGGGCGAGCGGGAACGGATCGCCCATGTGCTCGCGGTGCGCTATGGGCTGGACGACGATACGGCCTCAATGCTCTGCGCCGAGGGCGAGGCCGCCCAGGCCGAGGCGGTCGATCTGGTGCGCTTCACCCGCGCCGTCAAGGACGCCGTGCCGCATGAAGACCGGGTCGGCGTCGTCGAGGCTCTGTGGGAGGTGATCTACGCCGACCAGCACCGCGAGATGCACGAGAGCGCCCTGATGCGCAAGCTGTGCGGATTGCTGCACATCGAGGACCGCGAATGCGGGCTCGCCCGGCAGCGAGTCGCGGGAAGGCTGGGGCTGGAGTAGGGGCGCCGCACGAAGCCTGACCGCGCCCTGCCGGATCACACGTTCAGCAACAGGTGCTCGCGCTCCCATGGGCTGATGACGCGCATGAATTCGTTGTATTCATGCTGCTTGACCGCGGCATAGAGGCTCGAGAAGTTGGGACCGAGGACCTCTCGCAGGGGTTCGCAGGCGTTGAACTCGTCGATTGCCTCCAACAGCGCATGGGGCAGTTCGCGCTCGCGGTTGTAGGAATCGTCAGTGACCTCATCCCGCGGCTCGATCTTGCCCACCAGACCCAGGTAACCCGCCGCCAGTGTCGCGGCGATCGCCAGGTAGGGATTGGCATCGGCGCCCACGACACGATTCTCGACACGGCGGGCCTGGGGATTGGAGATCGGCACCCGAAGCCCGGTGGTGCGGTTGTCCTGACCCCAGTCCAGATTGATCGGCGCGGTCAGGTGCGGGACCAGCCGGCGGTACGAGTTCACATAGGGCGCCATCAGGCAGGTGGCGGCGCGCAGATAGGTCTGCTGCCCGCCGAGGAAATGCCGGAACGCCGCCGAGGCGGAGCCGTCGGGGTTCGAGAACAGGCTGTTGCCGGTCTCGCTGACGATCACCGACTGGTGGATATGCATGGCGCTGCCGGGCTGCCCCTCCATCGGCTTGGCCATAAAGGTCGCGTAGCAACCGCAGCGCAGCGCCGCCTCGCGGATCAGCCGCTTGAACAGGAACACCTGGTCGGCAAGCTCCAGCGGGTCGCCGTGGTTCAGGTTGATCTCGAGCTGCGCCGCGCCCGCCTCCTGGATGATGGTATCGATCTCCAATCCCAGCGCCTCGGCGTAATCGTAGATATGCTCGATGACCGAATCGTACTCGTCCACCGCGGCGATGGAATAGGCCTGTGCCTTCTGCGCCCGGCGTCCGGAGCGTCCGAGCGGCGGCTCCAGCGGGTAGTCGGGGTCGGTGTTCGGCTTGGTCAGGTAGAATTCCAGCTCTGGCGCCACGATGGGCCGCCAGCCGTGGTCCTGAAACTTCGACAGCACCCGTCGCAGCACCGAGCGCGGCGCGAACTCGACCAGGTTCCCCTCGCGGTCGCAGACATCGTGGATCACCTGCACCGAGCGGTCGCTGGCCCATGGTACTGCGCGGGTGGTCGCCAGATCGGGCCGCAGCGCCAGGTCGGCGTCGGTGTCGTAGGACGAAAAGCCCTCGAAGTCGGGATAGTCGCCGGTGATCGTCAGGAAGAACAGCGAGGTCGGCAGGAATGTCGGAACGAAGCGCGTGAACTTCGAGGTCGGCATCACCTTGCCGCGCCCGATCCCGGCAAAGTCCGGGGTCACGCATTCGACTTCGGACACCGCGTGGTCGCGCAGCCACACCGACAGATCGCCGATTGTCGTCAGCGAGGCTGGCGGCGAGGCACCGAGGCTAATCTCGGGATCGATGCGGCCGGGACGGTACTCGGCCGGGATTGGATGGTCGTCTGGCATGGGAACCGCTTGGCGTTATTGTTCTGGTGCGACGGCGCGAGGATAGCACGCCGGGGGTAAGGGCTGGCAAGGGGGGGCGAATCCGGCGCCGGTGTCAGCCCGAATCGACCTGCACCAGCCGGGCGGCGGCCAGGTCGCGCAGCACCGCCGACAGGTCGGCGGCGATGTCTTCGGGCGCCTGGTCCGGGAAGGCGGCGGCGAAAAGCCCGGTGAGCGCTTCGAAGCTGGTCGGCTGCTCCAGCGCCCGCCAGACGCCGAGCCCGACGGCGTTCAGGTTGAAGATCACGAATTCCTGGGGGTCCGTCAGGAAGGCATGTTCGCCGCGCTCGCGGACACCGACGCCGGGCGTGCGCGTCAGGCGGGTGCCGGAGGTCAGTATCCTGCGCGAGCGTTTCCGGCGGGGCGGCGTCGTCGTGGCGACCTGCGGGATCTCGGGCATCGCCCCCTCGAAGGCCCGGCGCAGCATCGCCGCCGCGTCCTCGGCCCGCGAATAGGTCAGGGCCAGGCAGGGGCTGCGCTCCACGATGCTGTCGAAGGCGTCGAGGATCCTGCCGGCCCCCGTCTCGCGCGCGAAGTTGCGCCGGATGGTCTCGGCCAGCGCGTCTCCCGGTGTCAGGCGTTCCAGGCCCGGCGGGGTGTCCCCAGGGGCGTGCTCAATGCGGCGCAGCGTGACGACGCCGTGTATCGGCGCCTGCACGCCGCCGGTCGCCAGCCGGTCCGGCGGCGGTGCGACATAGACGTAACGGGCACTCTCGGCGATGCTGTGCGCGGAAATGAAGCCGCGCGTCGCGGGGTCCAGGGTTTCCGGCAGCGGCAGCCGCAGCCGGATGGCGAGGCCCGGCGCCACCGCGTTCAGGCTGACCGGGTCCAGCGGGATGATATCGTCCGAGAACACCTGCAGCCCGGCGGCGGCGCAGGCTGTCGTGACCACGGTCTTGCCGGCCCGGTACGGCCCGGTGATCAGCACCAGCCCGCCGCCGATGCGCACGCCTGCGGCATGCAGGATCAGCGACTGGCGGTCGATGAGGGTATGCTGCTTGTAGAGAGCCGCGACTATTCCGCAAGCGGCCGCGACCGCGTCGCGGTACTGGATAGCCGGTTGGCCTTCCTCGACCGAACTGGCCCAGCCGCGGGAGTCTCGCTCGATCCGGATGATCAGGTCATCCGGCGAGGGACCGCTGACCGGCACCATGCGCCGGCCCAGCATCACCCGGTCGAGCATGTCCAGAAGCTCGTCGCCATCCGATACCGCCAGTACCGGCGTGAGCCCCTCGGCGCGGAGATGGATCGGTTGCGTCATGGGCATCGGGTCATTCGGAGTCCAAAGGTCGGGCTTGCGGCACAACTACACACGCCGCCCGCCTGAACAAGGCTGGCACGCGCACCAATTGTTGCTAAGCAGGACGCCGCCATCTCGCGACCGCGGCGCCCCTGGTTTCGAGCGTTCGCTCAGCCGGACTGCAACAGCGGGCCGTCCGAGCTTGGGTCGGTCGGCGAAGTCGGCGATGTCGATCCGTTGCTGGCCTCCGCGCCGTCGTCGCTCGAGGGACTGGTGCCCCCAGACGCGGAACCGTTATCGGACTCGCTTTCGTTGCCGCCCGAGGCAGACCCACCCGAGGCAGACCCACCTGAGGCGGACCCACCGGAAGAATCTCCACCCGAGGAATCTCCACCCGACGACTCTCCGCCGCTGGAGGCCCTCGCCTCGCTCAATTTCAACAGAACCGGCGCCGAATACACGGCGGCTACACCAAAACCAAGTTTCGCCAACGCACTACGCCGATCAAGAATACCGTCCGCCTTGTCGGCGGAAACCTTGGATTCCGTCGTGCTTTTCATTGGTTGTCCTCATTTAGGTGATGCTTGCAGCATCGCTATTGTACCAGCCCTGCCGCCAAACTTGCAAGCGCGAGCAGTGTCGCAGACCAATCCGACCCGCGGCCATGAAAGGCCAATAAGATTGCACGGCAGTTAACAACCGGGGCGTGTCCGCTCACGCAAGCTCGTGTCCGGTCGCGACGACGGCGCTGCAATGATCAGCCAGTGCCTTGCGATCCGCGAAGGCCGCGGGCTTGACCGGCTCGTGGAAGGTCACGACCGCGGTGCCGCCGAACGAGCGGCACATCACCTGCCAGATATGCGAGCCCAGATCCATATCGCCCCACCAGCCGTAGAAGCTGGCGGGCAGGCCGGAATCAGGAGCCGGGAAATAGCGGATCGAGACCGGCTGGATCCACAGATCGGCCCCGTGGTGGTCGTAAAAGAAGGCCGAGAACAGCGAGCTCTTGAAGGGCAGCACCCGGAGCCCGTCGGTCGAGGTGGCTTCCGGGAAGAAGATCAGCAGCTGGCTGGCCGCGATCCGCTCGCGCAGCATCCGCTCCTGATGCTTGGCCTGGCTGCGGCGGCGTTCCACGAAGATCGTGCCGGTGACATGCGAGATGAAGCCGACCAGCGGCCAGCCGCGAACCTCGGACTTGGCGACGAAATACATCAGCGTCACCGAACGCAGCACCGGAATATCGGCCCAGGTCGAGTGGTTGGCCACCAGCGCGCCACCCTTCACCGGCGTGCCCCGGACGCGCAGCCGAAGCCCGATGAGCCACAGCGAGGCGTGCGACCACCCCTTCGCGATGGCAAAATGGAAGGTGACCCAATGGCCTGCCCAAGCGCGCAGATACCGGCCGGCCACGAAAAGCGGCAACAGCGTCAGCGTCATTGCCAGGAAGGCGACCAGCCGCATCGCGCCGGCAATGCGTCCGCCGGGCGAAGCCGGCGGCAGGGGCGCCGGGTGCGCATCGTTCCAGGTGTTCATCGGCGTATGGTCAACCTGCGGCCCGAGCGTCGGCGCTGCCCCGCTGCCTGGTGTAGAATTTGCGGTAGCGGTCGGCCATCCGGGTTGCGTCGACCAGCAGGCAGACATCCACGGTGTTGAAATCCCGGTCGATGAAGGCACCGTCGCCGCCGAATCCGCCCAGCCGGACATAGGCCTTGATCAGTGCCGGGATCTGGCGCATCGCCTCGGCAGTGTCGACCTGTTCAGTGGGCAGGATATCCATCGCAACCCTGTGGCCGGGCCGCGCCGCGACCCTGAGGTCCGGTGGCGCCAGGTGGTTGTGATGCAGATAGCTCAGCGCCTGGGCGATGGGTTCCGGGTCGGTGCCGTGGAAACTCGCCACGCCGAACATGATATCGATGCCGTGTTCGCTGACGTACTGGCCGAGGCCCGCCCACAACAGATGCATTCCGGGGCCGCCCCGGTGGGCGGCATCGACGCAGGAGCGCCCCAGCTCGACCGTTTCCCGGGGATAGTTCTCGAGCAGCGTCAGATCGTATTCCGACGCACCGTAGAACCCGATACCGGCTTTCGCCCTCGAGCCGCGCATCAGCCGGTATGCGCCGATCACCCCGCATTCGATCTCGGCGTCTTCGTTCTCGGCGTCGATCAGCAGGAGATGCTCGAAATGGGGGTCGAAGGTGTCGCGCTCGCGCCGGTCGGCGGCGTCCCGCGGGCTTGCCGCCGCTCCCATCTCCTCCACGAAAACCCGGTATCTCAGTCGCTGTGCGGCTGCGACGTCGGCCTCGGATTCTGCCAGTCTCACCATGAACCGGCCCGCGTCGATGCGCATCGCCTACGCCCTTTTCGCACTCCTCGGCCCGCCAACCGCCTTTGCGCACCGGTTGCGCGACACTATGGTCATTGCTGCGTTAACGCAACCTCGCGGCAAGACTGCTAGGGTGAGGCGCGATGCGGGGAAGACAGTGGTCGGGGTCTCAGGAATGGTCGGGCGAAACAAGATCGAGCGGCGGATCGGCGCCCTGGAAAACGACCTTGCCGCGGTTCTCGAAATTCACCGTGATGCGATCCCGGATCATCGACTGGATTTGTCCCAGGCCCCAATCCGGTTCGGCTCGGTTGCGCACCAGGGCGCCCACTTCGAGAAATGCGTGGCTCATCGGCTCCATCTTACCGATGGGCTGCGGCCGCGCCAGATAAAACGCCACAGGTCCGTTGGGAGAAGGCCATGAGAGACACCGAGCTTGCCGGCCTGGTCTGCGCCCGGATTTGTCACGATCTCGCCAGCCCGCTCGGCGCGGTCGCCAACGGCGCCGAGATGATGCGCGAACTCGGCGGTGCGGATTGCTCGGCGGAACTGGCGATGGTCGAGCAGAGCGCGCGCCGCGCCGTGGCGCTGATCCAGTTCCACCGCCTTGCCTTCGGCAGCCATGGCGATCCGGGCCTGCAGATCGGGCGCGGCGACGTCCGCGACCGGATCGTCCCGGTCCTGACCAATCCGCGGGTCTCGCTGATCTGGAATGCCGGCGAGCATGGCGAGATGCCCCTGGCTACAGGGCGGCTGGTCGGCCTGATGCTGCTGGCGGCGCGGTCGATGCTGGGGCCGAGCGGCACCCTGACCGTGCTGCTGCCGGTCGAGGACACGTTGCCCGTGGCCGTCATGGCCGACGGGCCCAGGGCGGCCCCGACCGAGGACCAGCGCGAATGGCTGCGCGGCACGAATGCCGGATTGCCGGACTCGCGCCACGTGGAGTTCGCCCTTCTCCCTGCCGCCGCAGCCGCGATCGGTGCCCGGCTGGAGCTGATCGAGGACAGCGGGCGGCTGGCGCTGAGGGCGTTGCCAGGCTGACCGGCCACCGCGGTCCGGACCCTCAGACCTCGGACAGCCCGGCGCGGTAGCGGTGCTGGCGCTTGCGGTACACATCGGCGGCCCGGCGCAGCTCGGCCGCCAGCCGCTCATCGATCTGGCGGATCACCTTGGCGGGCTGGCCGACGACCATCGAGTTGTCGGGAATCTCCTTGCCCTCGGTCACCAGCGCGTTCGCCCCGACCAGGCAGCCCTTGCCGATCCTGGCGCCGTTCAGCACCACCGCCCCCATGCCGATCAGCGTGCCGTCGCCGATGCTGCAACCGTGCAGGATGGCGTTGTGCCCCACGGTCACATCGCAGCCGAGGGTCAGCGGAAATCCGGGATCGGTGTGGAACACGCAGCCGTCCTGCACATTGGAGCCCTCGCCGATCACGATCGGCTCGTTGTCGCCCCGCAGAACGGCGTTGAACCAGATGCCGACCTCCTCGGCCAGGGTGACATTGCCGATCACCCGGGCGCCGGGCGCGACGTAGTAGTTGCCGCTGGCCGGCACCGCCGGCGCCACGCCGTCGAGCGCGTAGAGACTCATTCCCGTCTATCCTCGAATTCCCGGTTCAGCGCGTCCACATGCGGCTGAAGCCATTTCTGCCGGTCCCGGCGCAGGCGCTCGGTCGATACAATTGTACCGATCCGGGAAAAGCAATCCATCAAGTCGTCGTTTATCAGGACATAGTCGTATTCCGCCCAGTGGCTGATCTCGTCCCTGGCCTTTGCCATGCGCCCGGCGATCACCGCGTCGCTGTCCTGCGCACGGGCGCGCAGGCGTGCCTCCAGCGCCGCGATCGAGGGCGGCAGGATGAACAGCGTGACCACCAGCGCGCCCAGGTCCGAGTTGCGCAGCTGCTGGGCGCCCTGCCAGTCGACATCGAACAGCACGTCGCGCCCGGCCTGCACCGCCGCCTCGACCGGCTTGCGCGGGGTGCCGTAGGAATGGCCGAAGACATGGGCATGCTCCAGCATCTCGCGCTCGGCGACCATCTGGTCAAATCGCTGCTGGGAAACGAAAAAATAGTCGGCGCCGTCGGTCTCGCCGGGCCGGGGCGGGCGCGTGGTGGCCGAGATCGACAGGGTGAAGGCCGGGTCCTCGGCCAGCAGCCTGCGCGACAGCGTGGTCTTGCCCGCGCCCGAGGGCGAGCTGAGCACGAACAGGATTCCGCGCCGGTCGGCTTGGTCGGGGGTCATGGGTCCTGCGTCTCTCGCTGCGCCAGACGCCCGCGCTGGCGCCCGCCGCAACTCTAGCCGGGGCGCGTCCGCGGTCAACCGCCCAGAGGGGACCCGGCGGCATTTGGCACGCAACTTGCGTTTGTTCCTGCGAGTGGCCCGCCTTTGCGGCCGGGCCGGAAACCAGGTAGACAGGAGCAGGCAGATGTTTGACAACGGGACCCATGGAGCTGGCGGCGCGGACGAGTGCATCGATCTGGCGAACTACCGCCTGACGCGGAACAAGACCGAGATGATCCACAGCGAAATTCGCACGCTCTACGGC
>DATHZU010000015.1:0-2350 GCA_035458445.1 Thermohalobaculum sp.
CCCGGCGTCGACCGTCATCACGCAGCCGGTGATCGCGCCCGCCTCGCGCGGGGAGGACAGGAACACGGCCGCCGCGCCTACATCGGCCGGGGTGATCAGGCGGCCGAGCGGCAGGGCATTGGCGAAGGCCGAGGCGTTCTCCTCGGTCCGCTCGCCGCCCGCGAACTCGGCCAGCATCGGCGTGTCGCCGACGGCGGGGAACAGCCCGTTCACCCGGATCCGCTCCGGCGCCAGTTCCAGCGCCAGCGACTTCATCAGGTAGCTGGCCGCCGCCTTGGCCATGCCATAGCCGTAGAGCGCCGGGCGCGGCACCAGGGCGATGCCGGAGACGGTGATCAGGATCGACGCCCCCTCGCCACGGCGTCGCAGCGCCGGGAGTGCCACCTGACAGGTCTGCATCGCGCCGACGGCGTTGATCTCGTATTGGCGGCGCAGGGTCTCGGGCGGCGTGTCGTCGAAGGCGGCGGGGCGCTGGCCCAGGCCGGCATTGGCGACGAGGATGCTCAGCGCGCCGAATTCGGCCTCGCAGCGGGCGACGGCGCGGTCCAGGCTGGCGCGGTCCGAGACATCCGCCGCACAGGCTGCGGCACGGGCGCCCTTCGAGGCCAGCGCTTCGGCGACCCGCGCGGCGCCGTCGCCGTCGATATCGGTCACCAGGACCGCCGCCCCCTCGGCGGCAAACGCCTCGGCTACGCCCCGGCCGAAGCCGGACGCGGCGCCGGTGATCAATGCGATCTGGCCTGCAAGTCGTGGCATCCCGCTCCCCTTTCAGAAATCCTCGTTCAGCGCGTCGACCGCCGGGATTTCGCGCTCGCGCCGGGCGATGTAGGCGCGCAGTTCCTCGTCCTTGGCCTGGTCCAGCTTCGGCTCCTCGTAGTCCTTCAGCATCTGGCGGGCGCGTTCCAGGGCGCGGGTGGTGGTGTCCTTCGATCCCTCGGCGACCCATTGCTCGAACGAGTTGTTGTCGAAGAGGCGCGGCATGAAGAAGGCGCGCTGGAAGTTCTCCAGCGTGTGCGGGTGGCCGAGGTAGTGCCCGCCCGGCCCGATGTCGCGCACGGCGGCCAGCGCCTCGTCGAAATCGTCCCAGCGGATGCCCTCGGCCATGCGGTAGCCCATCTCGCACTGCTCGGCATCGACCACGAACTTGGCGACCGAGCAATGCATCCCCGCCTCGTTCCACCCGGCCGAGTGCCAGATGTAGTTGGCGCCTGCCATCAGCACCGCCATCAGCGTCGTCGCGCTCTCGTAGCCCGCCTGGGCGTCGAGCGTCTTGGCCCCGCCCAGCGTGTTCGAGGTGCGCCAGGGCACGCCGTAGAACCGCGCCATCTGACCGATCATGAAGTTCATCAGGCTGATCTCGGGCGTCCCCGCCATCGGCGCGCCGGACTGCATCGAGACGGTGGACAGGTAATGCCCGTAGATCGCCGGGGCGCCCTTGCGGATCACCTGGGTATAGGCCAGCGCGCTGAGGGCCTCGGCATTCAGCTGCGCCACGGCGGGGGCGGTCGAGGCGGGCGTGTTGGCGCCCCCCAGCACGAAGGGCGAGCACAGCACCGGCTGGTTGCGCCGCGAGAAGGCCCGCATGGCGCCCAGCATGGTCTCGTCCCAGACCAGGGGAGAGTTGCCGTTGCAGTTGCCGGTGACCACCGGGTGGCTGTCGATGAAATCGGCCCCGAACAGTATGGCGCACATGTCGAGCACGTCCTCGGCGTTCTTGCCGGAAGTGGTCATCCCCATGAAGGTCTTGTCCGAATGCTTCATCGAGGAATAGGTGATCCTCAGGTGCCGGTGCGAGACCACATGGTCCATCGGCTCGACGATGTGGTGCGCCGAGGAATGCAGCGCCGGCGACATATGCGCCAGCTTGTGGAACATCGCCAGGTCATCCAACGTCGGGTTGCGGCGCTTGTCGTCGAGGTCGCGCAGGTAAGGCGCCCCGGTCATCGGCACGAAGATCGAATGCGGCCCGCCGAGCGCCAGGTTCTTCTGCGGGTCGCGGGCGTGGTAGGTGATGTCCGAGGGGATGGTCGAGATCAGTTCTCGCACCATCCCGCGGTCCAGATGCACCCGGTCGCCGCGCACGTCCGCCCCGGCGCGGGTCCAGTCGGCGATGGCGACGGGGTCGCGGAAGACGACGCCGACCTCTTCCAGGATGTCCATCGAGGCGTTATCGATCTTCTCGACCTGCTCGGGTGTCATCGGCTCGACCAGCGGCAGGCCGCGGGTCAGGCCCGGCAGCATCTGGTCATTCGGGGCGCTTCTCAGATCACGCCGCGCGGTCCGTCCGCCCCTGCGCGATGCCGCCGTCTTCTCCATTCCCAGTCCCTGAGGTTTGGTATACAATCTGTGC
>DATHZU010000016.1:0-5774 GCA_035458445.1 Thermohalobaculum sp.
ATGGCCGATGCCGATGCGCACCCGGTGAAACTCCGGCCCGACATGCTGGTGCAGCGAGCGCAGGCCGTTGTGCCCGGCATGGCCGCCCCCGGTCTTGACCCGGATCTTGCCCGGCGGCAGGTCCAGCTCGTCATGAAAGACCCAGATGTCGGAAGGCGCCAGCTTCAGGTAGCGCATCGCCTCGCCCACGGACTGGCCGGACCGGTTCATCATGGTCTGCGGTTTCAGCAGCGTGACCTTGGTGCCGCCGATCATCCCCTCGCTGATCTCGGCCTGGAACTTTTTCCGCCACGGACCGAATCCATGTTCCCGGGCAATGGCGTCCAGCGCCATGAAGCCGATATTATGCCGGTTGCCGGCATATTTCGCTCCGGGGTTTCCCAGACCGACGAAAAGCTGCATTCTGTTCCCCTCGCCGCCGGTTTGGCGGGCTCAGGCGTTCTGCTTGCGGATCGCCTCGGCGGCTTCCTTGTTGAAGGCCACGCCATTGGCCTCGAACACCTGTTCCAGCTCGCCCGACAGGGTCATCTCGGTGATGATGTCGCAGCCGCCCACGAACTCGCCCTTCACATAGAGCTGCGGAATGGTCGGCCAGTCCGAGAAAGCCTTGATGCCCTGGCGCATCTCGTCCGAGGCCAGCACGTTCACGTCGTGGAACTGCACGCCCATGTAGCTGAGGATCGAGGCAACGCGCGAGGAGAAGCCGCATTGCGGCATGGTCGCGGTGCCCTTCATGAAGAGCACCACGTCGTTGCCGTCCACGGTGGACTGAATTTGGCTGTTGATGTCGGTCATCGGGTCGGGTCCTTTACGGAGTGCTATCGGTCAATCGGGCGCGCTGGTCTGCAGCGCCAGCGCATGGAGCGGCGCGTTCTGCCCCTCCAGGATGCTTTTCAGCGCCTCGTTCACCATGCGCTGCTGCTGCACCCGGTTCTTGCCGCGGAACTCCTCGGCCACCACGTTGGCGGCGAAGTGGTTATTGTCGCCGGCCAGATCGGTGATCTCGACCTTGGCGCCCGGGAAGGCGTCCAGGATCAGGCGTTCGATCATTGAGGCGGGTACGGGCATCGGTGTTTTCCTGTGGCGGTTCGGGCGCTGTTGCCAAGGGATGTAAATCGAGACGGGGCCGGAGGCAAGGCCGCGCCCGGCCACCGTGTCACAATCTTCGGTGCAGGTAGCGTGCGCTCAACCCGGCCGCGGCGAGCATCAGAAGGCTCAACGCCAGGAATACCGAGGGCAGGTCGAACCAGGTCAGCAGCACGCCGTAGACCAATGTCGGCAGCAATTCGCTGGCGTCCAGATAGGTCCGGTAGACCGCGGTCATCTCGGGTCGCTCCGAGGCATGGACCGCGCGGTAGAACGGCACCGCACCGATGGCGTCGAGGCCGGTTGCCGCGATGCACCCGCCAACCAGGAACCCGGCCGCCGCCCAGCCGGTGCCGATCCCGGCGGCCCAGGTGGCGGCCAGCATGGCGGCCAGCGCCAGAAAGCTGACCCAGATCGACCAGCGGATGCCGCGCTGCGCGGCGATGCGCTGCCAGGCCAGGGTCAGCACCAGCACCGCGTTCCCCGCCGAGATCACCAACGCCCCGGCCTCCTTGCCGAGCCCGCTGGCCACCATCAGGATCGGTGTGTAGACAAAGAACGTGGTCCAGAAGCAGGACCGCGCAAAGGCGATGAACCACGCCATCCGCAGCCGGGGCTGGCTGACGAAGCGGCCCAGATTGGCGATAGGATTGATCGGCTTCAGCACGCCGGACCGGATCGCCGTGTTCTCGGCGATACGCAGATACCAGAACGCCGCGGCGAGGATCAGCGCCCAGGCGATCGCCCATCCATAGGTCGCCGCAATGCCATGATTGGTGTACAGCCAGACGCCGAAATAGGGCGCCAGCGTCCAGCCCACCGTGGAATAGGCCAGGCGCCGCGCATCGTTCTTCACGTAGTCCTGCTTGCGGATGAACTCCATGATGTAGAGGTTGAGGGTAATGTTCAGGCAGGCGGTGCCGAAGACGCGCAGGAACATCCCCGCCGCTTGCCCCGGCAGGGTGTACGACCACAGCGCCAGCGCTGCGGCGATCAGGGCGCCGATGCCGATGGTATAGGTCCAGCGCCGGGTGAAACGGCGGATCAGCGCCGGGATCAGGAAACTCGCGGTCAGGGTCGAGATCGCGACGCAGGTGTAGAGAAAGCTGACCTGCTGCTCGTCCTGCAGAATGTCGTAGGCCTGCAGCGGCACCACCGTCGCCAGCGAGGCGCGGGCCACGGTCTCGATGAAGAACAGCACGCTGAAGACGCCCATGCCCGGAGCGGTCGAGGCGGGCAGCCACAGCGGATGACGGACATTCATGGCCATGACGGCGACCCGGAATCGGCCTCAGCCGGTTTGCATTTTCCGCACATGGCTCTGGTTTCCGGGCGATGGCAAGGGACAAATTTGCCTGATCACCCGTTGTCGCGGTTGACCCCTGCCGCCGGGGCGGGCTAGCGCTGATCTGGCGATGCGATGAAGGGGAGATCGATGCCGACTCTGGGCGAGAGGCTGGTCGAGTGGCTGGAGGCCTATGGGGTGGATACCGTCTTCGGTATCCCCGGCGTCCACACGGTCGAGATGTATCGCGGGCTGGCTGCCAGCCGCATCCGCCACCTCACCCCGCGCCACGAGCAGGGGGCGGGATTCATGGCCGACGGCTATGCCCGTGTCAGTGGCAAGCCCGGCGTCGCCTTCCTGATCACCGGGCCGGGGCTGACCAACGCCCTGACCGCCATGGCCCAGGCCCATGCCGACAGCGTGCCGATGCTGGTGGTCACGGCTGTCAATGCCCGCGGCGCGCTTGGGATGGAGGCCGGCGACCTGCATGAGGTTCGGCGCCAGGGGCTGATGGCGGCGCAATGCACCGCCTTCTCGCATACGGTCATGACGCCGGAGGAACTCCCCGCCGTGCTGGCCCGTGCCTGGGCGGTGTTCGAGGGCGCCCGGCCGCGGCCGGTGCATATCGAGATCCCGCGCGACCTGTTCGCCGCCGAGGCCGGGGCGATACCCTTTGCCCGCCCCTCGTCCGTGGCTCGACCGGCGCCGGGGGCCGCAGGCCTGGCGGAGGCGGCGCGGTTGCTGCACGCCGCCGGGCAGCCGCTGATCCTGACCGGCGGCGGCGCCCGCTGGGCGGCGGACGGGATTGCCCGCCTCGCCCGCCGCCTCGGCGCCCCGGTGGTGATGACCACCAATGCACGGGGCATCCTGGGGCCGGACGATCCGCTGGGCGTCTCGGCCGGGCCGGATCTCGGCGCCATCCGTGCGCTGATGGGCGCCGCGGATGCGGTTCTGGCGCTCGGCACCGAGATGGGGCCGACCGACTACGACTTTTACGGCGCGGGATTGCCCGAGTTCACGGGCAAGCTGATCCGCGTCGACATCGACGCCGAGCAGCTCCGCCGCGGCGCGCCACCCGACCTGGCGCTGGTCGCCGACACCGGCGAGGCGGTGGCAGGCCTGCTGGCGGCCCTGGGGCAGGGCGCCCCGGCTCCGAACGGCGCCGCGCGGGCGGCGGCGGCGCGCGAGGCGGCTCTCGAGGAGATCGGGGCCAAGTACCGGGCCGCGTGCCGTTTCCTCGAGATGATCCGCGATACCCTGCCGGCGGCGCCGATCGTCGGGGATTCGACCCAGGCGATCTATGCCGGGAACCTGGCCTATGCCGCCCCGGCCCCGAACCTGTGGTTCAACGCCTCGACCGGCTACGGCGCGCTGGGGTACGGCCTGCCCGCCGCCATCGGCGCGGCCAGGGCGCTTGGCGGCCCCGTGGTCTGCGTCGCCGGCGATGGCGGCCTGCAATTCACGCTCAGCGACCTCGGCACCGCGGTCGAGGAGGGGCTGCGGGTGATCGTGCTGGTCTGGAACAACCGCGGCTACGGCGAGATCAAGCGCTACATGGAAGGACGCGGCATCACCCCAGTGGGGGTGGACCTGCACACGCCGGACTTCGTCGCGATCGCCCGGGCCTATGGCTTGGCGGGGGAGCGGATGGGGTCCCTCGATGCCTTGCCCCAGCTTCTCGGCGACGCGGCGGCCCGTCGGGGGCCGACGCTGATCGAGTTCGACGAGGCGGTCGTGCTCGGATGAGGCCCGGATTGTCCGGGCTTTGGACCAGTGGCTGACTGCGGCGCTCAGCCACCCAGAATCCGCTCGACGATCTCGCGGGTGTTCTTCGACAGGGTCTGGACCGCGGCCATCCGCTCCAACTCGCCGCGCATCAGCGCCTGGCGGTTGGCGTCGTAGCGGTGCAGGGTCTCGAAGGCTCCGGCGACGCGCGCCGTGGTCTGCGGGTTCAGCGCATCCAGCCGGATCAGCCAGTCGGCCAGGAAGCGGTACCCGGCGCCGTCAGCCCGGTGGAACACCACCGGGTTCGCCATCGCCATGACGCCGACCAGCGAGCGGAACTTGTTCGGGTTCTTCCAGTCGAAGGCGGGGTGCCCTGTCAGCGCCTCGATCCGTGCCAGCGTGCCCGGCAGCGGCGCTGTCGCCTGGATCGACAGCCATTTGTCGACCACCAGCGGATCGTGCCGCCAGCGGGCGTGGAAATCCTCCAGCAGCGTCCCGGCCTGGGGCGCGCCCTCGTGGGTCAGCACGGTAAGGGCGGGCAGGGCGTCCGACATGTTGTCGGCCTCGCGGAATTGCCTCTCGGCCCGGGCGAAGGCGGCCTCGGCGCCGCTGGCGGCCAGCAGCGCGAGGCAGCGGTTCTTCAGCGCCCGCCGCCCTGCGGCTTCGGGATCGGGGGTATAGGGACCATCGGAATGCAAGGCCTCGTAGGTCCTGACGAGCGCGTCCGCGAGATCGGTGCCCAGCCTGTGCCGCATCCCGGTCAGTGCCGCGTGGATCGCATCCGGATCGGCCTGCCCGCCCCGCGCGGCGATCTCGCGCGAGATCTCGTCGATCCCCGGTACCTCCAGCGCCATCGCCCGGAAGGCGGGGTCGAGGCTGCCGTCGGCCAGTACCGCCGCCATGCCCCTGATCCAGTCTTCCGAGACCTCGCCGCCGCCGTCGATCAGCCCCAGCGTGATGCGGATGGCGTAGGTCCGGCCTGCCTCCCAACGGTTGAAGGGGTCGGTGTCGTGGGCCAGCAGGAAGGCGCATTCCGCGTCGGTGGTCTCGCGGTCAATGATCACGGGGGCGGAGAAGCCCCGCAGGATGGACGGGACGGGCTTGCCGGCGGCGGCGGGGGCGGCGGACCCCCTCCCTGTCCCTCCCCCTTGCAGGGGGAGGGGACACCAGCTCGGATGTTCGGCGGCGAAGTCGATGGTGAAGCTTTGCTCCGGCTTCGTCAGTTCGAGGATTTCCGTGGGCGCGATCTCGTCGCCATTGGGGCCGATCAGGCCGACCGCGACCGGGATGACCAGTGGCAGCTTTTCCGGCTGGCCGGGGGTCGGCGGCGTGGACTGGCGCAGCGTCAGCGTATAGCGGCCGTCCTGCCAGTCCTCCTCGACCGCCAGCCGGGGCGTGCCCGCCTGGCTCCACCAGCGCGAAAACTGGGTCAGGTCGCGCCCGGTCGCGTCCTCGAAGCATTTGCGGAAATCCTCGATGGTGCAGGCCTGGCCGTCATGGCGTTCGAAATAGAGGTCCAGCGCCCTGCGGTAGCCCTCGGGCGACACCAGCGTCTGCAGCATGCCGATCACCTCGGCCCCCTTCTCGTAGACCGTGGCAGTGTAGAAGTTGTTGATCTCGACGTATTCCTCGGGGCGGACGGAATGGGCCAGCGGACCCTGATCCTCGGTGAACTGGC
>DATHZU010000017.1:0-2859 GCA_035458445.1 Thermohalobaculum sp.
AGGAGACCAGGGTGCCCTCGGTGACGGTGGTTCCGTTCGCAGGGGCGGTCACCGTGGCGGTCGGCGCCGTGTTGGGCGGCGCATTGATGGTGACGCTGATCGTGTCGGTGCCGGTCAATCCGCCGGAATCGGTCGCCGACGCGGTGATCGTGTGAGTGCCCGCACGGAGACCGGAGGTCGAGACGCCGGCCCCGGTCCCGATCGCGCCATCAAGGCTGGACGACCAGGCTATCTGGGCGCTGAGGTCGCCGTCCTCGGTGTCGGTTGCGGTGCCGGTGAAGGTGACCTGAACGCCGAGGTCGAAGGCCGATCCGTTCGCCGGCGCGGTGACGGTTGTCACCGGCGTGTCGTTCGGTGTCGCCGGGTCCCTGAGCGGGAGGTCCATGAACGCGGTGTTGGTGGCGCCCTCGTTGTCGGTAACCATCAGGGTCACGTGGACCGGATTCGGGCCATCGGCGAGGAACCTGACCAGCGGTTGCTGGGGAGTGCCGCCGATCATGGTTCCGCTCGGGCCGAAATTCCACTGCCACCCCACGATCGTGCCGTCATCATCGATCGACGTATCGGTGAACTGGCAGGTGTTCAGGAAAAGCCACGATCCGCAGGGATTGGTGTCGACAATGAACGATGCAAACGGCGCCATGTTCGGCGGCGGGTCGGTCACGGTGACGGGCAGGGTGATGCTGTCCTGCGCGCCTTCGTTGTCGGTCACCAGCAGGGTCACGTTGTAGGTGCCGGCGGCGGCATAGGCGTGGGAGGGATTCGTCGCGCTCGATGCCGGGCTGCCGTCGCCGAAATTCCACGACCGCGTGACGACCGCGCCGTCGCTGTCGGTGGACGTGTCGGTCAGGTTGGCGGTCAGATCGGCGTTGGTCGCACTGAAGCCCGCGACCGGCGCCTGGTTGACCGTTCCAACGGCCCGCGCGGTGAGGAACTGGAAAAAGCTGTCCTCGGCGCCCGCGTCGTCGGTCACCGTCAGGGTGACCTTGTAGTACCCAGTGGCGTTGTAGGTGAAGCTCGGGTTCAGCGGGTCGGCCAGGTTGGCCGTGCCGGCGCCGCCGAAATCCCAGGCATGCGAAACGATGGTGCCGTCGAAATCGGTCGAGGCGTCGCTGAAGCTGCAAGCCAGGTTGGTGCAGGCGAGCGAGAAACCGGCCTGGGGCGGATAATTCGGCGCCACACCGGGCGTCGCGGCGCCCATCGATATCTCGAAGTCGAAATCGCCGCCCGCTCCATTGTTGAAAATATCGTCGGCCGGATAGATCCGGAACCTGTAGTTGCCGGTGCTTTGAGGCCTGAAATGGGCGACCTCGACCCGGCCGGCCACGCCGCATTCACCCTGGCCGGGGCACAGGCTCTGGGTGACCTCGTTGCTTCCTGCGGTGACCAGGGACCAGTTCCCGGGCGTGGTCTCCCGCTCGATTTCCACCTCCAGGTCCGGGGACCAGATGCCGAACAGGGGATTGACCGCGCCCGCGGCGGTCAGTGTGCCGGCGATGGGCAGGCCGACGAGACCGGAGGTGACGGTGAATTGGTGGGTCCAGGTGCCGAAATCGGCAACGCTCTGGCCGGGCAGCCGCGTGTAGCCGGGATAGGCGGTCGGCACGAAGCCAACGGCGAGGCTGGCATGGGCGACCGCGCTGTAGGCATCGATCACGCCGTGGCCGTATTCGTTGTCCGGTCCGGGTGCGCCGCGGTCCACCGCGGTGCGGGTCAGGATGTCGCGGACCTTCTCGAACGGCAATCCGTTGCCGTCGGCGACGGCCAGCGACGGGTCCGCCTCGATCATCAGGGCGACGACGCCGCTGACATAGGGGGTCGCCATCGAGGTGCCGCTGAGCGCCGCGTAGTAGTTCGGCGCGGTCCCGTAGAACGGATAGGTGGGATTGTTGATCAGCGCGGAATGCACGCGCAGGCCGGGCGCGATCAGGTCCGGCTTGGTCCTGACGAAGTTGCCGAGGCTGTCCTCCACCGGGCCGCGGCTGGAGAAGTTGGTCACGTAGAGCCCGTCATCCTTGGCCGGGTCGCCCGGCGGTGCCGACCAATCCGCCGCGGCCCCGATGGTGATCGCGTTTGCGGCGACGCCAGGCGACATGACGGAGGCGGGGACGCCGCCGGAATTGCCGGCGGCGACGACGACGATCTTCGGCAGATTGGCGCCGCTGCATCCGGGTCCGGAGGGGTCGGCGACGCAATTCACCGCCAGGCTCATCGGATCGCTGCCGTCCGTAGTGCCGCCGCCCAGGCTCATCGACACGATGTCGACGATGTCATTCAACGCGCACCAGTCGATTCCCGCGACGACCTGCGCGTCCGAGCCTTCGCCGCTGGCGCTGAGGACCTTGGCCGCGACGATGCTGGCGCCGGGCGCCGCGCCGATTCCGTCGGCGGCATAGATGCTGGAGCCGGTTCCGTCGCCGGCGGCACTGCCCGC
Source organism: Thermohalobaculum sp. (assembly GCA_035458445.1). Classification (GTDB taxonomy): domain Bacteria; phylum Pseudomonadota; class Alphaproteobacteria; order Rhodobacterales; family Rhodobacteraceae; genus Thermohalobaculum. The sequence goes on from DATHZU010000017.1 coordinate 2,435, forward strand.
GACATGGGTGCCGTGGCCATGGTCGTCATAGGGATTTGCGAGGCCGTTAACGGCGTCGAGGAACTCCAGCGGACCCAGCGGGACCGAGCCGGGCCCCTTGGTGTCGAACTGCTCGTGCGCCGCGTTGATGCCGGTATCCACGACGCAGATGGTCACGCCGCTGCCGTCGAGCAGGAAGTCCGTGCGCGCATTGGTGGCGCCGAAGTCGTTGTTCGAGGTGATGTCCTGCAATTTCACCGTCGAGACGCCGGATATCCGGAACAGGCCCGGCGCGCGCGACAGCCCCCGGATCTGCGCCGCGGTCAGCGTCGCCTGGAAGCCGTTGATCACCGAGAATTCCTGGGTCACCGCGAAGGGTCCCGCGGCGGCGCGGCTGCGACCGACCGCGTCCGGGCCGTCGAAGACCACGATCACGTCGAACAGGG
>DATHZU010000018.1:0-5958 GCA_035458445.1 Thermohalobaculum sp.
TCGAAGCGGACCAAGGCCGAGATCCGCGCCGCCACCGCCAGCCCGGCGCTGTTCCAGCTCTATGTCCGGGGCGGGGGGCGCTTCATCGAGGACCAGGTCGAGGATGCCATGGCCGCCGGCATGGAGGCCTTCTGCCTGACCATCGACACCGCCCATTACAGCCGCCGCGAGCGAGACATCGCCCGGCGCTTCGCCAAGCCCTGGCGCGCCGGGGTGGGCGACGACGCGCGCGAGGCCCAGGCGCGGCTGAGCTGGACCGACGTGGCCCGCATCCGCAAGGCCTATCCGAAGATGCCGCTGATCCTGAAGGGCATCGCCACCGCCGAGGATGCCCGCATCGCGGTCGCTCACGGGGTCGATTACGTCTATGTCTCGAACCATGGCGGCCGCCAGCTCGACCACGGGCTCGGCTCGGTCTCGGTGCTGCCCGAGATCGTCGGCGCCGCCGGGGCGGACGCGAAGGTCATCGTCGATGGCGGCTTCTGCCGGGGCACCGATCTGGTCAAGGGGCTGGCGCTGGGCGCCCATGCCATCGGCATCGGCCGGCTCTACTGCTACGCGCTGGCGGCTGCGGGGCCGCAGGGGGTTGTCCGGATGCTCGAGATACTGGAGGAGGAGTTTCGCACCGCCATGGGCCTGCTGGGGGTGACCACGGTGCCAGCGCTCGAGGCAAGCCTGGTCGAGCGCGGCGCGCCCTGCGTCACCCAGCCCTCGGTCCTCAGCGCCTTCCCGCTGCTGGAGGACTGAGGCGCCCTCCCGACGGCGCCCCTGGGTTGGCTCTGGGGAAAGCAGTTGGCCGCAGCGCGGCCTTGTGGCATAATGCAACGAGATTCGATAGCTTCGATGCATTTTGAGGGTCCGTATGTATTCCAGTTTCCGTAAGTCCCATCCGCGGCTTGCCGGCCGCGATCATCCAAATGAAGATTTGCTGGTTGTCCGCCTTTGCGCGGTGGTCCCCCGCATGTGACTTCGTCAGGCACACCTGGGCCCACGGCCCGGTCGTTCGCCGAAGCGAATGCGTGTTGAATGGAGAAAAAAAATGACGATTCTGATTACGGTGGGCGGCCGCAGGCATCGCCCGCGCGGAATCCTGAACGCGTTGGCGCTCTCGGTCCCGCTCGCCGTCCTGGCAGGCTGCACCAGCCCGGACGAATATTCCGGCGCAATTGGCAAGTTCTCGGCGGCAACCGGATCGGCGGCGACGTCGCTCCACAGCCTGAACGCTTCCGTGACGCAGGACTACAAGGCGTTTCTCGACGACCATCTGGCCACCAATTCCCGCTCGGCTTTGAAGCAAACCTCGGACGACTGCGACATCAAAGCCGAGCGCTGCCGATTGGAACTCATCAGTTCGGAGCCGGATCTGAACGGTCAGAAATACCCTCCCGATCCGGTTCTCTCGAACTTGGTCGCGGTCATGGACGGAATTGTCCTCTATGCGCAGGGGTTGTCGGACCTCATGGCGGACAAGAGTGCCGAAGACGCGCAGGTGCATGTGAACGCTGCCCTTGGCAGTGCAGAGGCATTGGCGGGCACCGTCGTGGCGCTGAAGGGGGGCGACCCAGCGAACCTTCCTAGCTTTGCTGCCGAGGTTGGAGCCGGCGTCAATTGGCTGGCGGAGCAATACGTCAACAGGGTCAAGCTGAACGGCTTGAAGCACGCGACGAAACACGCCGATCCGGTCATCCAGGACGCGACTGGCTTGTTTGCGACCGCGGCAGCAATAGCAGCCGAGTTCGAAGGCATCTCCCTTACCGAAGAATTCCGCACGAAGATGGTGGATTATCAGAACGAGCGATCGAGCGGCACCAAGCGCGACCGCGCGGTGACCGCTGCGGTCAAGCTTGACACCTTCCTTCGCGCGAAACCCAGCCAGACCTTTGCCAAGCTGGGCGAGGCGCATGCCGCGCTCACGGCCTCGTTGAACGACCCCGAGGTATCAGTGGTCCGGATGCTGGCGAAGATCGAGGCATTCGTGGCCGAGGCGGAGAAGTTCAAGAAAATCGTCGAAGACCTGATCAGCGTCGCTGAAGGTGGACAGGGGAGCGAATAAATGTCGGAAACCGCACAACAAATCATCGCCGAGGCAACCGAGGCCGGAGATCGGCTTCACGATCTCGATCGCGCGCTCCAGCAGGAGATGGACGAGATTTTCACCAACGCGGTTCTTGCGGACCGCGAGATGACCGAAGCTGAAAAGGCGCGGCGGAAGGAGATCAGGGCTGAGCAGACCGAGATCGCCGACACGATGCGGGTGCTGAAATTCGTGACACTCGCGCGGCTCAATAACTCGTCCACCGTGGCGGGCTTGAAAGCTCAGATCGACGACGTAACCACGGAACTTGCTGACGACCTTTCGAGATTGAGAAATGTCGCGCGTTATGCGGAACTCGCTGCCAAAATCACGGCGTCGATTGCCAGGCTCACCGGCAAGATCGCCGGCTTGGTCGCCGGTCCAGGTCTGTAGGCGAGGGCGGGTCACAGGAGGGTTCGCTCACTCCTGCGCCAGCGCCCAGTCGCGGAAGCCGGCGGCGACGGGCGGCAGCGGGCGGGCTGCCGGCCAGACCAGATGGTAGCCGAATTCGGTGCGCGCGCTCTGCGGCAGGGGTCTGACCAGCGCGCCCGAGGCCAGTTCTGAATCGACCAGACGGCGCCAGCCGAGCGCGATTCCCTGGCCCGCCTTCGCGGCCTCGATCACCAGCGGATAGGCGTTGATCCGCAGCGGCTCGCGCGCGGCGGGCCGGTGCACCCCGGCCCAGCTCAGCCAGCCACGCCAGTTCATCCAGTCCCAGCGCACGTCCTCCAGCTCCAGCAGCGCATGGCCCGGCAGGTCGGCGGGCTGGCGCAGCGGCGGCGCGCTGTCCAGATAGGCGGGCGCGCAGACCGGGTAGATCTCCTCGGCGAACAGCAGCACCGAGACCCGTCCCGGCCAGGCGCCCCGGCCATGCAGGATCGCGATATCCACGTCATCGGCCAGCCCGTCCGCCTCCTCGTCCGAGGCGACCAGCCGCACCGAGGCCTCGCCCGCCGCCGCGCGAAAAGCCGCCAGGCGCGGCATCAGCCACATGGCGGCGATCGACTGGTCGGCGCCGACCGTCAGCCGGGTGCGGGCGGCGGGAAGGCGCAGCTCGTCCGCCGCCGCAGCAATCTGGCGCAGCGCCGGGGCGGCGGCATGCAGCAGAGCCCGCCCGGCGGTGGTCAGGCGCACCTGCCGGTGGGCGCGGGCGAAGAGCGGCTTTCCCAGATTCTGCTCCAGCGCGCGGATGCGCTGGCTGACGGCGGCCTGGGTCAGGTTCAGCTCCGCCGCCGCGCGGGTGAAGCTCTCATGCCGCGCGGCGGCCTCGAAGGCCACCAGCGGTTCCAGCGGGGGCAGCGAGCGGCGCAGGTTTTCCATAAGGCATTCTTATCCATCAGGCGCCGAAAAGATAGTTTTTCGCGCCTGCCCCGCGCCGGTACAGTCGCCAAAACGACGATAAAAGGGGAAGACCGAGATGAATGCGCCGCTCCTGCAGCGTCGGGCGGGTGACCAGCCGTTCCGCGCCGACCCGAAGACCTCGTACACCCTGCCGGCCCGGTTCTACACCGACCCCGGCATCTACGAGGCCGAGAAGCCCGCGATCTTCTACAGGACCTGGCACTATGCCGGTCATGTCAGCCAGGTCAGCCAGCCCGGCAGCTACATCACCACGCGCATCCACGAACAGAACGTCTTCGTCGCCCGCGGCCGGGATGGCGAGCTGCGCGCCTTCTTCAACGTATGCACCCATCGCGGCCACGAGTTGCTGCAGGGCGCGGGCCGCAAGAACGTGATCACCTGCCCCTACCACGCCTGGGCCTTCGATTTCGACGGCCGGCTGGTCAATGCGCGGAACTCGGAGAACGTCAAGGGCTTCAAGAAATGCGAGTTCTCGTTGAAGCCGGTGCGGGTCGAGGTGTTCTGCGGGCTGTTGCTGGTGAACCTGGATCCCGACGCCGCGCCCTTCGCCGAAACCATGGACGGGCTGGAGGAGGAAATCCGCCAGTACCTGCCCCGGGTCGACGACCTGGCCTTCGCCCAGCGCGACACCTATGATGTCGCTGCGAACTGGAAGGTGCTGGTCGATAATTTCCTCGAATGCTACCACTGCGCCCCGGCGCACAAGGATTTCGTCGATCTGGTGGATATGTCGAGCTACCGGACGATCACCCACAAGCGCTATTCCTCGCAATGCGCCGCCGCGCCCCGCACGACCAATTCGAAGGCCTATTCCTTCGAGCCGGGCGACGTGGATTTCGGCTATGCGGGGTTCTTCGTCTGGCCCAACTTCACCATCTGGATCTATCCGGGCGAGCCGAATCTCTCGGTCCTGCAGATGAACCCCGGCGGGCCGGAGCGTTGCATCGAGTACCAGGACTGGTTCACGCTCGGCGGCGAAGTGACCAGGCAGCTTTCCGACGCCATCGCCTATCAGAAGGACGTGCTGCAGCCCGAGGACATCGGGCTCTGCGAAAGCGTGCAGCGCGGGCTGAAGTCGCTCGGCTACAACCAGGGCCGCTTCATCGTCGACGAGGGGCTGACGGAGCTTTCCGAACACGCCGTCCACCATTTCCAGCGCATGGTGGCCGAAGCGCTCGGCGCGGAGGTGAACTGATGGGCTCGACCGACGGACAGACCCGCGACCTCGTCGCCACCATCCCCGGTCAGGGCTGGGACCATGGCATCGACCGGCATCCCTACCACGCCATCGAGGCGCCCTTCGGGCCACATTACACCATCTACAACCGGCGCGAGATGGCCTGCCATTTCGACCGCATCGACACGGTCGACGGCTACTGGCTGCTGCGCCAGAAGGCGGCGGTGCTGCATACCGGCGAGCTGCCGCTGCAATTCGAGGGGCCGGATGCGGAGCGGCTGCTGGACCGGCTCTTCACCCGCGACATCAGCAAGGTGAAGCCGATGCGCTGCGGCTATGGCCTCGCCTGCTACGAGGATGGCGGGCTGCTGGTCGATGGTGTGTTGCTGCGGCTCTCCGAGCAGAAATTCTGGTACGCCCAGGCCGACGGCGACTTCTACAGCTGGGCGCGGGCCCATGGCGCCGGGATGGATGTGCGGATCACCGATCCGCAGGTCTACGTCTCGCAGGTGCAGGGTCCGAACGCGATGAAGGTGCTCGAGGCGGCCTCGGACACCGGCATGCCCTCGCCCTTCGGCTATTTCGGCATCGCGCGCGTCCCCTTCGGAGGGCAGGAGGTGGTGATCACCCGCACCGGCTACACCAACGAGCTGGGCTGGGAGTTCTACACCGAACCCCACCATGATGCCCGGGCGCTGTGGCAGCATCTCACCCGCGCGGGCGCACCCTTCGGGATGGCGCTGTTCGGGCTCGATTCCATGAACATCCGCCGCATCGAGGCGGGCATCCTGAACGCCGGTTCCGACTTCGACCGCACCACCAATGCCTTCGAGGCAGGGCTCGGCCGGTTCGTCGACATGGACAAGGCGGATTTCATCGGCAAGGCAGCGCTGGCCGCGGGTCCGCGCGGAGTGCGGCTGACCGGGGTCAAATGCCCCGGCGGCCAGCCGCTGATCGGCGGCGCCGTGCTGCTGGACGGCACGCCCGCGGGCCGGATCACGGCCGGCGCGGTTTCGCCCTATCTCGGCTGCGGCGTCGGTATCGCCCTGATGGACCGGGCCGGCCATGCCGATGGCACCGCCGTTGGGGTCACCTGCACCGACGGCGAGGTCCGGCCAGGCGAACTGGCCGAGATGCCGTTCTACGACAAGGCCTGCGAGATCCCCCGCGGCAAGCTGGTGGATATCCCGGCGAGGCCGGGCGGCGGCTAGGTTCCGTACTCATAAACGGGATTCCCGTTATGGCTTTGTTGTGATTCAGTGTCTCCGAGCGAGGAGGCACGGATGGCACGGTTTGACCTTACGGATGTCGAGTGGGCTTTGATCTGCCGGCTCCTTCCCAACAA
>DATHZU010000019.1:0-21003 GCA_035458445.1 Thermohalobaculum sp.
CGTCTCGGCGATCCGGGCGTTCTCGGTCTGCACCCGGCCCAGATAGATGGCTGCCTCGTCCAGATTGTGGAGATAGGACGTAACCCCATAGGCAAGGCCGCGCTTCTCGCGCACCTCGGTCATCAGGCGCGAGACGAAGCCGCCGCCTCCGAGCACGTAGTTCATCACATAGGCCGCCATGAAGTCCGGATCGTCGAAGTCCAGACCGGCCTGTCCGAATATGGCGGCCGACTGGGGGACGTCGCGGCTGACCACGGTCAGCCCCGGTGGCGGGGGCGTATCGGCGCGTCTCGCGGGCAGCGGCTCGCCCTCGGGCAGCCCGGCCATCAGCTTGTCGACGATCTGCCCGGCACTTTCGGCGCCGATCGCGCCGACGATGGCGATCCGCGCATTGGCGCGTGTCAGCAGCCGCGAATGCGCTGCCAGAAGGTCGTCGCGCGAGAGGGCCGCGACACTTTCGGCGGTGCCGCTGTTCGGCCGCCCATAGGAATGCTCCGGGAACGCCCGCGAGAACCAGGTCCGCGAGGCCACGGCGCTGGGGTCCTCGCCGGATTCAGCGATCCCGGCCAGGACCTGTGCCCGCGTCCGCTCCAGCGGCTCGGGGTCGAAGCGCGGCGCCGTCAGCGCCAGCGCCAACAGATCGACGGACGGCTCAACCGCGTCGGACAGCATCCGGGCGCTGACGCTGACTTCATCGCTGTTTGCGCCGAAGCCGAACCGCGCCGAGATCGCGTCGCGCGCCTCCGAGAATCCGATGGCATCGAGATCGCCCGCCCCTTCCCCCAGCAAACCGGCGAACAGATTGCTCAGCCCCTCCTTGCCCTCCGGGTCCAGCCGTGCGCCGCCCGCAAAGCTGATATTCACCGAGACGATCGGGATCGACGGTTCTTCGACCAGCCAGAACCCGGCGCCGCCGGGGCTGCGCAGTTCCTGGACATCCAATGCCGCGGCCGGATTGGCAATCAACAGCGACAGCCCTGCCAGACAGATGCGCAGGAAGGCGGCGATGCGCATGGGCCTATTTTCCCCCATCAGCCCCCCTCCCCGGTGCCCAGCAGGTAGCCGGTGACCGATCTCTCGGGGACCAGGTACTTCTCCGCCACCGCGCGCACGTCCTCTGCGGTAACCGCCTCGACATGCTCCGGCCAGGCGCGGATATCCTCGATCTCCAGGCCGATGGCGACGCCGGCGCCATAGGCCCGTGCCGCTCCAAACACGTTGTCCTGGCCGTAGATCCATCCGGCCCGCGTCAGCCGCTTGATGCGCGCAAGTTCCTCCTCGGTGGGCCCCGAGGCGATCATCTCGGCCAGAACCGCGTCGATGGCGGCCTCGACTTCGGCCAGGTCGTGCCCCGGCGCGGGCACCGCATGGAGGCTGAACTCGGCCACATCGCGGCGGTTGCGGGTGTAGTAGGACCCGCTGCCGATCGCCACCTTCTGCTCCAGTTCCAGCGCCCGCGACAGCCGCGACGTGACACCGTCGCCCAGGATCGAACTCAGGACCGAGAGCGCGGCGGATTCGCGCGCGGTATCCGGCCCGTAGGGCACCGCCAGATAGTCGCGCACCATGTAGGGCTGACGGACCCTGGCATCCCGCATGGTCACGCGCCGCGCCATCAGGTGCGGAGGCTCCTGCGGACGGGCCTCGGGCGGCTGGCCGGACGGCGCGATCGGACCGTAATGCTGTTCGGCAAGCGCAAGCACCTGCTCCGGGATCACGTCGCCGGCGACCACCAGGATGGCATTGTCGGGCGCGTAGTAGCGCCGGTAGAAGGACCGTGCATCTTCGAGGCCCAGCTGCTCGATCTCGTGGCGCCAGCCTATCACCGGAATCCGGTAGGGATGGTTGAGGTACAGAACCGCATCCATCTGCTCGCCGAACAGCGCCTGCGGAGAATTGTCGACGCGCTGGCTGCGCTCCTCCAGGATCACCGCGCGCTCGGTCGCCACCACTTCCTCGGTCAGGATCAGGTGGCGCATCCGGTCGGCCTCCATGCCCATCACCAGCCCCAGCCGGTCGACGGCGATGCGCTGGAAATAGCCCGTGTAGTCATAGGAGGTGAAGGCGTTGTCCTGGCCGCCATTCTCGGCAACGGTGGTCGAGAAGGCTCCCTCGGGAATCGTGTCGGTGCCCTTGAACATCAGATGCTCGAAGAAATGCGCGATCCCCGATCCGCCGCGCGGATCGTCCGCCGAGCCGATCCGGTACCAGACCATGTGGTTCACGACCGGCACCCGGTGATCCTCGATCACCACCACCTTCATGCCGTTTTCCAGGGTGAAACCGGTGATCGCCTGCTCGGCGAACGCCGCCGCGCTTCCCAGGCATAGCGTCAGGGCGAGGCACGCCCGAACGAAGGTCAAGCGCATAAGGTCCTCTCCGCCGGCGAGCCGCTTCCCGCTCGATTCAGCACCGCGTTATTTCTCCGGCTCACTGTACGGGCACCAGCCCCTTGTTCGTAATCGGGTCCCGCTGCGGTCTGCCCTGGGGATAGACCGAATAGGCCGGGCCGGTCCCCGACGCCTCCTTCTCCTCGGGTTCGGCGTCCGGGTCGGCAGGCGCCACAACGCCTTCGGTCTGGAGCCGCTGCGATTCGGCGACCGGGTCCAGCAGCTCCTTCTCGTCCACCTTGGGCTTTCCGTCGCTGAAGCCGAGCAGCTCGGCCAGCGTGGGTGGCTTGTAGGGCTTTTTCTTGGCCGACTGCACCTTGTCCTCTTCGAGCTGGACCCGGACCTCGCTGCTGGCGGCGGCCGCATCGGCCGATGTCAGCAGCGCACCTTCGCCCGGGCTGGTGGCCGCCGATTGCCCGCCAGCCGCGGCCGATTCGCCCAGCAGCGCCCGCACCGCGTCGGCATGCGGGTCGGGATCGAGCGGCGAGGCGACACCCGGAGTCGGTTCCGGCAGGTCGGTCCCGGCGGGCATCTGCAACGGCTTGCGCGCAATGACCTGGAACTCGTCGGGTGGCGGGATATTGCCACGGATCGCTTTCAGCGGGTTCCCGAAGGTTCCGCACCCCGCCAGGGTCAGCACCGCCAGAACCATCCCGGCCCGGCCAAGACGCCGCACTCCGCTAGTGACCATCATTGTATTCGTTCCTCTGTCTCGGCCGGATGGACCGTGCCGCAGGTCCGGCATATTGGCCCGTCGGCCCGGCGACTGCAATGGCCGTTGCGCGGCAGAGGCTGCCGCAGGGCCGGTTCATCATGCCTTCAGCGCGATCAGACCGGCGCCGGCGAAGATCGCCACATCGGCGATGTTGAAGGCATAGGGATTGTCGATTCCGCAACAGCTCATGTTCAGGAAATCTGCCACCGCCCCGTATTGCACCCGGTCCCAGGCATTGCCCAGCGCGCCGCCGATCACTATGCCCGCGCCCCAGGCCATCGGCAGAACGCCCGGTGTTCCGGCGCGGTGGCGCACCCACCACACCAGCCCCGCCGAAATCGCCAGCGCGACTGCCACCAGCAGCCAGGCGGGGCCGGCGCCGATACCGAAATTGATGCCCCGGTTCCAGGCCATCACGAAGGTCAGGAACGGCGGCAGGACTTCGATCCGCAACAGATGGCCCAGGTCCATCACTTCGACCACCAGGAACTTGCTCAGCCGGTCGGCGAGGAAGACGCCGCCCGCGGCCAGCAGCATCGGGGTCCTGAGCTCAGGCGGAAGGATACGCATGCCGGTCCGGTGTCACTGGGTCTGGAAGCCGAAGGTGAAGACCGCCGCCGGGTCCTCCAGCGCATGGTTGCGGGCCAGACAGCCGTTGTAATAGGCGCGCGCCAGCCGGTGCTCGTAGTCGAAGATCGGCCGGTCCGGGTGGCCCGGCGGCACGACCGCCGCTTCGCGGTAGCGCGACTGGTCGATCCGCCTGAGCGCCGAGGCCATGTCGCGGCACTCCAGCCCGGCGATCTCGGGCATCGGCACCATGACACCGTTCGAGGCCGGCAACAGCGGCACCGGAGCATTCTCGCCGGTCTGGGCATGCGGGCTGGCACAGCTCAGCGCCAGCACGGCGAGAGCCGCCACCCCGATGCGCCATTTCCGATCCGGCAAACCCGTCAAGACCCTTGCCCCATCCACCTGCACTCGGCTCCGAGTGTGGCGCAAACCGGCCGCCGCGTCCATGGCCGACGGCTCACCCGGCGCCGTCCAGCGCGTCGTTGCAGCGCCCGCAGACGCCGTCATGGGCGTGCGTGCCGACGTCGGGCAGGATCTTCCAGCAGCGCTGGCACTTTTCGCCGTCTGCTGCCTCGAACACCACGCCGATCACCGGATCATCCAGCCGGAACGCCTCGTTCGGCGGCTGGTGCTCGGCCAGGACCAGGCCCGAGGTGATGCAGAGCTCGGCCATGTCGACCGCCTTCACCGCGGCCGCGATGTCGGGATCGTCGATATAAAGCACCGGGGCCGCCTCCAGCGAGGCGCCGATCACCTTGTCGCGCCGGGCGATTTCCAGTGCACCGTTCACCACCCGGCGGGCGGCGCGGACCTTCGACCACTTGGCGGCCAGGGCATCGTCGCGCCACTCGGCCGGGGTGGCGGGGAAGTCCTGCAGATGCACCGAGCTATCATCCCCGGGGAAACGGTTCAGCCAAACCTCCTCCATGGTGAACGCCAGGATCGGCGCCAGCCAGGTGACCAGCCGGCTGAACAGCGCGTCCATCACCGTCAGCGCCGCCCGGCGGCGCAGGCCCGAGGCCGGGTCGCAGTAGAGCGCGTCCTTGCGGATATCGAAGTAGAAGGCCGAGAGGTCGCCGGTAGCGAAGGTAAACAGCTTCTGGAACACGCCCTGGAATTCGTGGTTCTCGTAGCCGTGGCGGACATCGGCATCCAGAACCGCCAGGCGGTGCAGCACCCAGCGCTCGAGCTCCGGCATCTCCGCCGCCTCGACCTTCGCACCATCCCAGCCGTTCAGCGCGCCCAGCATGTAGCGCAGGGTATTGCGCAGGCGCCGGTAGCTGTCGGCGGTCGACTTCAGGATCTCCGGCCCGATGCGCAGGTCAACCGAGTAGTCCGACAGCGCCACCCACAGGCGCAGGATATCGGCCCCGTACTGCTTCATCACGTCCTGGGGCGCCACCGTATTGCCCAGCGACTTCGACATCTTCTGGCCCTTCTCGTCCAGCGCGAAGCCATGGGTGATCACCGCCTTGTAGGGCGCGCGGCCGCGGGTGCCGCAGGACTGCAGCATCGAGGAGTGGAACCAGCCCCGGTGCTGGTCGGTGCCCTCGAGGTAGACATCCGCCGGCCAGACCCCGTCGGGCCGGTCGCGGAGCGTGAAGGCGTGGGTCGAGCCGGAATCGAACCAGACATCCAGGATGTCGTCGACCTTGGTCCACTCGGCGGCGTCGTTGCGGCCCGCGAGGAAGCGCTCCTTCGCACCGTCCGCATACCAGGCGTCGGCCCCCTCCTCGCGGAAGGCGGCGACGATGGCTGCGTTGACCGCGGGGTCGCGCAGTATCTCGACCTCGCCATTGCCGAGCTGCTTGACGAAGCAGGTCAGCGGCACGCCCCAGGCGCGCTGGCGGCTCAGCACCCAGTCCGGGCGCCCGGCGATCATCGTGTGCAGCCGGTTCTGGCCGGATTTCGGATACCATTGCACCAGGTCGGAGATGGACTTGAGCGCCCGGGCGCGGATCGTGTCACCATAGTCGCCCATGCCGTCGTCGAGCTTCTTGTCGATAGCGACGAACCACTGCGGCGTGTTGCGGAAGATCAGCGGCGCCTTCGAGCGCCAGCTATGGGGGTAGCTGTGGGTGATCTTGCCCCGCGCGATCAGGGCGCCGCATTCCTGCATCTTGGCGATGACGGCCTGGTTCGCCTTCCCCTCCTTGCCCTTCTGGTCGAAGGTGAAGAGCCCCCCGAAGAACGGCAGATCGGCCCGGTAGGACCCGTCCTCCAGCACGTTGTGGGTCATCGGCAGGCCGTATTTTACCCCGGTATTGTAGTCGTCGGCGCCATGGCTGGGGGCGGTGTGGACAAAGCCGGTTCCGGCCTCCTCGGTGACGTAGTCGGCCGGCAGCATGGGCACGTCGTAGTCCCATTCGCCGTCGGCCCCTTCGGCGCCGCGGAACGGGTGGGCGCAAGTGATGCCCTCCAACTCGGCGGCGGTCACCTCGCGCAGCTTCTCGTAGGCCTCGACGCGGGCGGATTTCATGACCTCAGGGGCCAGCTTGTCGGCCAGCAGGAAGGTGTCGCCCACCTTGGCCCAGTTCTCCTCGGCAGCCGAAGTGACCTTGTAGAGGCCATACCGGATGGTCGGATTGAACGCGACCGCGCGGTTCTGCGGGATGGTCCAGGGGGTGGTGGTCCAGATGACGACGTGGGCCTCATCGAGATCGATTGCTTTCAGACCAGGCTTTCCGCTAACCATTGTGGTTCTCCCCGGCGCGCTTGCTGCACCAAGGGCGCGCCCTCTCCCACTCGGACCTTTTGGGGGAAAAAGCATCGGCTTGAGATCGACCACCGGAAACTTCACCCAAACCGTATGGCTCGTATGGTCGTGGTACTCGACCTCCGCCTCGGCCAGCGCGGTCTTCTCGACCACCGACCACATCACCGGCTTCGAGCCCTGGTACAGCGACCCGTTCATCACGAACTTCATGAACTCGTCGGCGATCACCGCCTCGGCGTCGAAGCTCATGGTCAGGTAGGGGTTCTCCCAGTCGCCGATCACGCCCAGGCGCTTGAACTCCTCGCGCTGCACGTCGACCCAATCCTCGGCGAAGCGGCGGCATTCGCCGCGCAGGTCGTTGACCGCCACCTCGTCCTTGTTCTTGCCGCGCTTGCGGTACTCCTCCTCGATCTTCCACTCGATCGGCAGGCCGTGGCAGTCCCAGCCCGGCACATAGCGCGAGTCGAAGCCCCGCATCTGCGCCGAGCGCACCACCATGTCCTTCATGATCTTGTTCAACGCGTGGCCGATATGCAGGTGGCCGTTGGCGTAGGGCGGCCCGTCATGCAGAACGAAGGGCGTGCGCCCCGGCTTGGCGCGCAGGCGCTTGTAGATGTCCAGCTTCTCCCACCGCGCCAGCCACTCAGGCTCGCGCTGGGGCAGCGCTGCGCGCATCGGAAAATCCGTCTGCGGCAGGAACAGCGTATCCTTGTAGTTCGGGGCGTCAGGTGCGGTCGTATCGGAGGTCTCGGCGCTCATCGCTCGGTTCCCGGTCTGGTCTCGATTTCGGTTGGGAAGGCGCGCAGTGCGCGCCGATGATCCCGGCACCGCCTCACAGGCGGGCCGGGCCGGTAATTCGGGCCGGAAACCCGGGATTTTTGCCGAACCGCAACGTCATGGCGCGCTTATAGCTCCGGTCATCGCCCTCGTCCAGCGAGCCGCAAACTGAAAAGGGCCGGCGCGGCGGCCGGCCCTTCCCGATTTCATTCGGCAGCAAGGCTCAGTAGTGCTGGGCCTCTTTCTTGAAGACGCGCTGCAGCCGGTCCGGGTTCTTCGCCGCCTCGGCGTCCGCGGCCATCTCCTTGCTCTCGATCGACGCCTGCTTGAAGTGGAACCCGATCCAGAAGATCAGGCCCAGGATCCAGAGCACGAACTCGGAGCCCACCATCGGGTAGATAGGCCCGAGTTGCGCAAGGTCCGCACCGGCCCAGGTTTCGACGATCGTCGTCGACAGGAACTGAATGCTAGGCATTTGCTATCCTCCTTCCGTTCCGCGTCAGCTCAACAGGCCAAGGCGCTTGGCCTCGGCGATGTCGGCTTCCGAGACCTCGATGGCGTCCATCTCCTCGGCCATCTCCTCGCTCATGTCGAGACCGACCAGCTCCACCGCGGGCGGCACCCGCAGCAATCCCATGCCGTTGAGGATCTTCGACATTATGTAAGCCGGGATGAAGCCGAGCACGCCGAACATGATCAGGGCGCCCAGGAACTGGCCGACCGGATTGATCACAGCGAGCTCGTGATAGGCCGCCGTCGCCGGATGGCCCCACAGCACGAAGCCGGCGATGACCAGGCCGATGAAGCCCGCATAGCCGTGCACCGCGACGGCACCGACCGGGTCGTCGATCTTGAACTTGCGCTCGACCCAGAAGTGCAGCTTGTAGGCACAGACCGCACCGACGGCACCGATCAGCATTGCCTGGATCGGATGGTACAGGTCATTGCCCGCCGAGGCGGTGATGACACCCGCTAGACCGGCCGAGTAGGTCCAGAACGACTCGCCGTTCGACACCACATAGCCCGCGATCAGACCGCCCGACAGTGACATCAGGAAGTTGAACACGATGGCCGATAGCGTGGTTGGCGTCAGGTAGATCGTTGTCGCCGTGAAGTTGACGACCCCCTCGGCGCCGCCAAGGGTCCCGTGATCGATGATCGGCACGTTGCAGGCCACGTAGAAGCCCCAGAAACCGGTATAGATCAGGAACAGCCCGATGGTGACCAGCCACTTGTTGTGGGGGTTGATGTTGCGCGGCGTGCCATCGGCTGCGAACTTGCCCAGCCTCGGGCCCAGCACAACGATCACGCCCAGGCCGAAGCCGCCCGCAATGGCATGGATCACGCCCGAGGCATAGGCGTCATGGTAGCCAAGCTGGGTGACCATCCAGCCGTCCGGATGCCAGCCCCAGGCCGCGTCGATGATCCAGGTAACCGAGCCGATCAGGACCGCGAGGATCCAGAATGCCGTCGGCCGGATGCGCTCGATGGTGGCACCCGAGACGATCGAGGCCGCGGTCCACGAGAACAGCAGGAACGCTGCCCAGAACACCCCGTTCAGGCGCGCCCAGAAGGCATTCCCCAGATCGGCGCCATAGCCTTGCGCCGAGGGCAGAGTCTCGGTGGCGCCACCCAGATGGGTGCCCATCAGCTCGCTCCAGGGAACCGCATTGTCGGCCTGCGTCAGACCGCCGGTGATGCCCGGGCCGTTGGGGAATGCGAAGTAGATCCACCAGCCGAAGAAGAAGAAGGTGATGGTGACCAGCGGGATCAGCATCGTGTTCTTCATCAGGGTGTGGAGGTGGTTCTTGCGCCGAGAAGCGCCGACCTCATACATGCAGAACCCTACATGAATGAGAAACATCAGCGGGACCGTCACCCAGTAGTAGAACTCGGTGAAGATCACCGTAAGCGCACCAATGTCGGTGTCCATGTGATGACTCCCCTTACCTGAGGCGCTTTTTTTGTGCCGGCCACCGTGCGCCCCGAACGCGATGCACCGCCAGAAGCGCCGGAGCCTGCGTCGCAGTGACGCAGCCGACCCCCCCATCTTGCGCCGCCATTTGAGCCAAAATTGATCCAAGTCACAAGTGCGAATAGCAGATGGCTCGCTATTTCTTTCACCACGTTCAAAATTATTTCCGCTGATGCGCGCTTTCCGGATCGAGCGGAAACGCATCTTGTTTCTCTATTTCAAGAGGTTACGGGATTCCCTGAAAAACCCCTCGGATGCGGGCCGAGAATTGCGTGCGGAAACCTGAGGCGAGCGGGATGGAGCGACTCACTCCAAAGGCGAATCGAACTGAACCAATTTTGTGCCAATATCTGTTGGCCGGCGCCTCACCCGTAATTGCCCTTCGCGCGCTCCTTGGTGGGATCGAAATGTGGGAAACGCACCACCCGCGCGGCGAGCCGCTTCTGCTGGCCGTCCAGTTGGCCGACCTCGAGTTCGGTCCCTTCGGCGGCATGGGTCACGTCGATCCGCGCCAGCGCGATCACCTTGCCCAGCGCCGGAGATTTCATCGCCGAGGTGATCTCGCCAACCTGCGCCCGGCCCAGCCGGACGCAGTCGCCGTTGCTGGGCACTGTCCCGCCAGCAATATTGAGCCCGACCAGCTTGCGGACCGGATTGGCCTTGCGCCGCTCCAGCGCTTCCCGGCCAATGAAATCGTCGGCCTTGGTCTTCAGCGGCACGGTGAAGCCGATGCCGGCCTCGAAGGGGTCGGTCTGGTCGCTGAACTCGTAACCCGCGAAGATCAGCCCGGCCTCGATGCGCACCATGTCCAGCGCCGCCAGACCGAAGGGGATCAGCCCGTGCGGCTGACCGGCCTCCCATATGGCGTCGAAGACCTGCGCGGCATGCTTCGGGTGGCAGAACACCTCGTAGCCCAGCTCGCCCGTATAGCCGGTCCGGCTGACGACCAGCGGCACGCCCTGGTAGCCGCCGATCCGCCCCACCGCGAAGCGGAACCACCCCAGTTCCTCCACCGTCGGCTGGGTCGGCGCGGTCCAGATCACCTCGCGCAGGATGTCGCGCGACTTCCGCCCCTGCACCGCGATGTTGCAGAGCTGGTCGGTCGAGGTCCGCACCCAGGCGTCCAGCCCCCGCGTCTCGGCCTGCTCGCGCATCCAGAGGCCCGAGATGTCATTGCCGCCCACCCAGCGGAAATTGTTGTCGCCCAGCCGGTAGACGGTTCCATCGTCGATCATGCCGCCATGCTCGTAGCAGACGGCGGTGTAGACCACCTCGCCGACGCTGAGCTTCTTGATGTTGCGGGTGACGCAAAGCTGCAGCAGTTCCTCGGCGTCGGGTCCGGTGATCTCGTATTTGCGCAAGGGCGACAGGTCCATCACCACCGCGCCCTCGCGGCAGGCCCAGTACTCGTCGATCTTGCCGTGGTTGGTGAACTGGTTGGCCAGCCAGTAGCCGTTGTACTCGGCGAAGTCGCGGGTGTGGCGGGCAAAGCAGTCGTGGAAGCCGGTCTTCTTTGTGGCCTCGACGGGGCTGTCGGCAGTCATCCGGAACCCTTTCGATTTCTGGAAATCCTCGCTGGCGCCGTAGACGCGCACCTGGATGTCGGTGGGGTTCCAGCCATTGGCCGGATCGATGTCGCAGGGGCAGGCGGTCGAGACGCAGACCAGGTCGGTCAGCGCGCGCAGCAGCACGTAGTCGCCGGGCCGCGACCAGGGATCGTCCATGCCGATGGCGTTGGTGGCGTCCAGCAGCGTGTTGAAGAAGAAGTTGATCGCCGGCCAGCCGCCGCGCGGCTTCACGCCGGAGCGCGCGAGGTCGAGGTTCATGTTGTCGGTGCAGTTGACGTGGCCGGGATAGCCCAGATCGTCGTAATACCGCGCCGAGCAGGCCAGGCCGAAGGTGTCGTGGCGCCCGCAGGTGTCCTGCACGATCTCGACCAGCGCCTCCTGGTCCGAGGACCAGTATTTCGCGAAGATGCCCGGCTCCGGGTAGAGCCGGCCCATGATCGAGCGCGTGGTGGTGGGGTCGATGTCGCGCTCCAGCCCCTTGTCGAGCGCGCGCAAGGAAAGCGCCTGGAAGTCCGAGCATTCGCGGCCCTGCACGTCCAGGATCTGGATGTACTGGCCCGCCTTGACTTCATAGGCCTTGGCGTTGCCCGGCTGGATGTTCAGGTCGGCCAGCGGATCGGCCAGCGGGTCCGTCGGCGCCAGGCCGCCCTTCGCCTCGCCCGGATGCGCGCGGCGGATATAGAGAATCAACTCGGTCGGCGCGTCCTGCGCCTGCGGCTCCATCGCGCCGCCGGGAGCGCAGACGATCAGCAGGCCGTCCGACGACGCCTGCATGGCCACCGTCTCGCCGGCCTTCGAGCCCTCGGTGAACAGCCGCGCGGCATCAGCCCGGCCGATGTCGAAACCGGCCGTCTCCAGCGCCCTCAAGACCCGGCGCCCGGAGATGTCGCCCGACGCCAGCGCCGCCTGAAGGCCCTTGGCATCTCCCTGCCCCTTCAACCCGATCATCCCGGCGTCCGAGCGCCCGTCCGGCGCGAAGAACACTACCTCGGCGGTCTGCAGCCCCTCGCGGTCGACCACCCAGATCTCGTCGCCCCGGTCGATCCGGACTGCGCGAGAGCCGCCGCCCGGCACCGGGTGGCGCTCGACCCCATGGGGCAGGACCGGCAGGCCGGGGGTGATCACCCCGGCACGGGTGAAGGGCTGCTCGAATACGGGCCGCACTCCCATGACCGTCACTCCATCCCCAGTTGTTTCTTGCGCTGGGTCGCCCAGGCCCCGATCAGCCGGTCGGCGGTGATGCCGAGGGCGGCGATGAACAGGCCGGCCAGGATCCCGCGCCCGAAGTTCTGGGTCGAGATCGCGCGCACCACCGCCTGGCCCAGATCGGTCGAGCCGATCAGCGCGGTGATCGCGGTCATCGCCAGCGCCATCATGATGGTCTGGTTGACGCCCAGCATGATCTCGGGCAGCGCGATCGGCAGCTCGACCTTGATCAGGCGCTGACGCGGCGTCGCGCCATTGGCGGTGGCCGCCTCGATGGTGACCGGCGGAATCCGCTTCAGCCCCAGATAGGTAAACCGGATCGCCGGCACCATGGCATAGGGAATGATCGCAAAGACATTGGCGAAATCGCCGACCCGGAACAGCATGATCGCCGGGATCAGGTAGATGAACGAGGGGAATGTCTGCAGCGTATCGCAGATCGACATCGTGATCTGCGCCACGCGGTCAGACCGCGCGCACCAGATTCCGGCCGGAATCCCGATCGCCAGGCACATCAGGCCGGAGACGACGACCAGATAGGTGGTCTTCATCGCCTCGACCCAGAACCCGGTCAGGATGAAGCTCATCACCAGCCCCGTGCACAGCAACAGCACCGGCCAGCGGCCCAGCCGCCAGGCCGCGACCCCGATCATGCCGACAAAGACCGGCCAGGGCAGCCACAGCGCGAAATCTCGGATCGGCAGCAGGATGTAGATCGTCACGAAGTCGCGGTAGGGGTTGATGTAGTCGAAGGCCACCACGTTGAACGCCCGGATCAGGTCGTCCATGTCGGTGCCGAAGGTCATGGTCAACTTGCGCGGCAGCAGCTTCAGCTCTCGCACATACTCGGCGGCCACATAGGACGCCACGATCACCGCCAGGAAAGCCAGCATGTGCTTGTGGCGTCTCCACCATGGCAGGTCGGTATGCTCGTAGTCGGTCGGCCGGTCGGCATAGGCCTGGGTCAGCCGGTCCAGCACGATGGCGATCAGGGTGATCGCCAGGCCCTGCTCGATGGCGGCGCCGATCTTGAGCTGCTGCAGCGAGTAGAGCAGTTTCTGTCCCAGCCCGCTGGCGCCGACGATCGAGGCGATGACCACCATGGCGAAGGTCTGCATCACCACCTGGTTAAGGCCCATCATCAGGGTCCGCTTCGACGAGGGCAGCGCCACCTTCCACAACAGCTGGCGGCTGGTGCAGCCCGACATGCGCCCGCTCTCGATGATGTCGCTGGGCACCGATTGCAGCCCCAGGATCGTGCAGCGCGCCATCGGCGGCATGGCGAAGATCACGGTCGCGATCAGCGCCGAGACCGGGCCGAAGCTGAACAGCGCCGCCACCGGCGGCAGATAGGCCAGATGCGGCGTCGCCTGCATGACATCGAACATCGGCGTGATGATCGACGCCGCCCGCTTCGAGCGCGTGACCCATACCCCCAGCGCCAGCCCGATTGCCGCCGACATCGGCACCGCGACCAGCACGATGGTCATGGTCCGCATCGCGTCCTTCCACAGATTGAAGAACGCGACGAAAAGGAGGCTGAACAGCGCCAGCAGCGCCAGCCGCCAACCGCCCACCCAGTGGGCGAGGATGGTCATCCCGGCGACGACCCCGACCCAGGGCGCCTGGCTGAGACCCAGCGTCTTGCTGCCCCGGACCAGCAGGTAGTCGGCCCAGTTCACCGGCTCCTTCAGCCCCAGACCGATGCCCCGCGTGATGTCCTTGAACGGCACGCCGAAGATCGAGGCGTCGCGCTTCAGCCACTCGATGAAGGTGGTGACCCACTCCTCCAGCGGAATGACCCACGGCGCCGGCCATCGGGTGGCACCGTCCCAGACCAGCGACAGCAGGACCCCGAAGATCGCGACCGCCGCCAACTGGAACCGCAGCGGCGTCCGGTCGAGCAGATTTCCGGCCGGCTCGGGTTTCATGGGTCGTGCCGCGAGAACAGCGCGGTGGCGATATCGCCGCGGTTGATCGAGCCGACCACACGGCCCTCTTCATCGACCACGCCGACCGGTCTTTCGGCCCGCAGCACCTGCTCGGCCACATCGCCGATCTTGGCGTCCGCGCGGACCTGGCCTTCGGCCGCCGGGTCGGCCGGCTCCATGACCGCCCTGACCGAGATGATCCGCTGATGCGGCGCGTTCCGGGCGAATTCGGCCACATAGTCGTCGGCCGGGTGCAGCACCAGTTCCTCGGGCGTCGCGAGCTGCACCATGCGCCCGTCCTTCATGATCCCGATGCGGTCGGCCAGCTTGGTCGCCTCGTCGAAGTCATGGGTGATGAAGACGATGGTCTTCTTCAGCAAGCGCTGCAGGCGGATGAACTCGTCCTGCATCTCGGCCCGGATCAGCGGGTCCAGCGCCGAGAACGGCTCGTCCAGGAACCAGACATCCGGCTCGACCGCCAGCGAGCGCGCGATGCCGACGCGCTGCTGCTGGCCGCCGGAAAGCTCGCGCGGGAAATAGGCCTCGCGGCCCTTCAGACCGACCAGCTCCACCATCTCGGCGGCGCGGGCCTCGCGCTCGGCCCTGGGGATGCCCTGAACCTCCAGCGGGAAGGCGACATTCGACAGCACGTCGCGGTGCGGCAACAGGCCGAAGTTCTGGAACACCATGCCGAACTTGTGGCGGCGGATCTCGATCAACTCGCTCTCGCTCGCGCGCAACAGGTCCCTGCCCTCGAACTCCATCTCGCCCGAGGTGGGGTCGTTCAGCCGGGTGATGCAGCGGATCAGGGTCGATTTGCCCGAGCCGGACAACCCCATGATGATCAGGATTTCGCCCGCATGGACGTCGAAGGAAACGTCCTGACAGGCGCCGATATAGCCCGCTTCCTTCAGGTCCTGCTGGCTGGGGTTGCCGTCATGCTTGGCCATGAACCCCTTCGGGTCGGCCCCGAAAATCTTCCAGATGTTCCGGCACTTGATCTTCACCTCGGCGGTCATCGGGATATTCACCTGCTAGCTTGCGGAAAAGGCGTTACCGGGCGCCGCCGAACGGCGCCCGGTCCTGTTCTAAGGCATGGCGGCGCGAACCGCCAAGGACCGGCTTAGGATTTCCAGCCGGCTATCACGTCCTGGTTCTCGGCGATCCACTTGTCGGCCGCTTCCTCCACGGTCAGGCCGTCCACGTCGACCATCAGCGCGGCAGCGGCGATCTGGGCGTTGGTGAAGTTGACCTTCTGCAAGACCTTCCAGGCGTTCGGCCATTCCTCGGCGATGCCCGACCAGGCGGCCTTCTTCAGCCAGCCGCCGCGCGGGGCTCCGCAATCGCCGGTGGCATTCGGGTTCGGCCCCCAGGACGCGTCGTCGAAGCAGGCCGGTTCCGGCTCGGGGAAGTCGACGAAGACGCCTTCGAACTTCGACTCGATGAAGTTCGGGGTCCAGTTGAACAGCACGATCGGCTCCTTGCGGTCATAGGCCGACTGGAGCTCGGCCCAGAGGGTCGCAGCCTGGCCCACATTGATCGCGACGAAGTCCATTTGCAGCGCCTTCACGCGGTCGGCGTAGTTCTTGCCCCAGTCGGCCGGCGGACCGACGAACCGGCCCTTGGGCGCGGTCTCGGCGGTGGCGAACATCGCAGCGCAGGCATTCAGCCCCTCCCAATTGCTGGCGCCCGGGCAAACCTCGAGCACATAGCCCGGGACCCACCACTCTTCGCGGGTCACCGCATCATGGGCGCCCGCATCGACCATGCCCTCGTTGGCGATGGCACTTTCGAAGGCGGATTTCATCGAGCCCTCCCAGGCCTCGATCTGGAAATGCATGTCGCCATTGCCGATGGCGGCGAACTGGAGCTGGCTGTCCGAGGGTGCGTACTCGACGGTGTTGCCGATGCTCTCCAGAACCTTGCCGACGATGGTCGAGGTTACCAACTGGCTGGTCCAGTTGTTCTGCACGATGATGATCGGGTCGCTGGAGTCCTGGGCAATCGCCGAGGTCACCGCGACCGGGGCCATCAGCGCGGCCGCGGCCACGCTCAGGGTCAGTTTGCGGATTGTGATATTCATGTCGTTCTCCCGTTTTAAGTCCTGGCGGCGGATGCCGCCATTTCACTGCCGATCGGTGCATTGCCTCTCGGTATTGTTGCGCCCCCGGCCCTTGTGGTCCGGCGGCGAGCCGCGGGCGCGTTGCTGCGCCCGCGGGAGCGTCCTCAGTTCCTCAGATAAGCCTCAAGTGAGTCGTCGAGCGCATCCTTCCACGGCGTGTGGTGCACCGGTGCCATCGACCCGGTCATCACCGAGCGATAGCTGTTGTTGCGGAAGGTCATGATGTTCTGCTTCTTGTGGTCCTTCCACTGGAAGAACGCCTCGTTGGCGCCATCCACATCGAAGCTGGGATAGTCGGTCTCGGCGATCAGCTCCTTCACGTAATCGCCCTGGTAGCGGATGGCGGCGTAGTCATCCTCGCCAGCATCCTCGCGAGCGACACGGTCCTCGACATCGGCGACCAGCTCGGCCTTCGAGGCCGGCAGCGCGAGGCGCCCCATGATCACGTCGCGCACCCACCAGGCCTGCGCGTCGAACATGTTGAAGGTGTACCACTGGTCCTGCATGCCCAGGTAGAACAGCTTCGGGTTATGCACCCAGACCACGCCCTTGTAGAGGTCGGCGGTCGCCAGCCGGTTCGCCGTCTTCAGCCGCAGATCGTCCGGCAGGAACGGGAAATGATGCAGGTAGCCGGTGCACAGGATGATCGCGTCCACGTCCCGTTTCGAGCCGTCCTTGAAGGAGCAGGTATTGCCCTCGACCTTCTGCAGCAGCGGCACTTCCTTCCAGTTGTCGGGCCATTTGTAGCCCATCGGCGCCGTGCGGTGGCTGACGGTCACCGACTTGCAGCCGTATTTCCAGCATTGCGAGCCGATATCCTCGGCCGAATAGCTGGTGCCGATGATCAGGATGTCCTTGCCCTTGAACTCCAGCGCGTCGCGGAAGTCGTGGGCGTGCAGGACGCGGCCATTGAAGCTCTCGAATCCGGGAAACTCGGGCACGTTCGGGGTCGAGAAATGCCCGGTGGCCACCACGACATGGTCGAAGACCTCGTCATACTCGTGGTCGTTGACCAGATCGTCGGCGGTGACGGTGAATTTCCCCGACGCCTCGTCATACGAGACATGCCGCACCGCATGGCGGAAACGAATCCAGTCGCGCACATTGGCTTTCTTCACCCGGCCCTCGATGTAGTCGAACAGCACGGCGCGCGGCGGGTACGAAGCGATCTGCTTGCCGAAATGTTCCTCGAAGGAATAGTCGGCGAATTCCAGCCCCTCCTTCGGCCCGTTGGACCACAGGTAGCGGTACATCGAGCAATGCACCGGCTCGCCATATTCGTCGACGCCCGTGCGCCAGGTGTAGTTCCACAGGCCGCCCCAGTTGTCCTGCTTCTCGAAGCAGACGATCTCGGGGATATCCGCCCCCTTCGATGCCGCCGACTGGAACGCCCGAAGCTGCGCCAGGCCCGATGGCCCTGCCCCGATAACCGCGATGCGTTTTGTCATGTCCGTCTCCCTGTTCGTATGGTCTTGTCTGAGGTTTTCCCGGTTCTTTTCGTTGGCGGTCAGACCCCCTCTGCCAGCGTCTGAACGCTGGTCGAGGCGGCTTGCCGCAGTTTTCTCGTGCCCGCGTAGTCCGGGCTGGAATACCAGTCCCGCGCCGCCTGCAGGCTGGGGAACCGGATCACCACCGTGCGCGCGCCCGGCGCCGTTCCCTCGACGGTCTCGGACTTGCCGCCCCGGATCAGGTATTCGCCGCCGAACTTGGCGACGATCGGCGTCACCTCGGCCACATAGTCCCGGTAGGCGTCCGGGTCCTTCACGTCGATCTGGGCGATGACATATCCGAAGGGCATGCGATCACACCGGGCTGGGATCGGCCGACGAATGCGCCCAGTCGGGCTCGAAGCCCAGAATGATCGTGTCCGTCGGCAGGTTGGGGTTGAACAGCAGGTTGTGCCAGTAAGTGGCCTGGTGCAGCGGATTGTGCTCGGCGAGCGTCCAGACCCGGCACGCCAGGTCGTAGCGCTGGCCATAGGCCACGAACCCGAGCGTCACCTGCCCGGCCGCCCGGATCGCCGCCGCCCCGGGCGAGCCCGGCGGGAAGGTGGCGGTCAGGATGTCCGAGAACTCGTCGGCCCGCTGGTAGTAATACTCGCTGAAGAAGGTCAGCGCCGACTGCCGCCGCTGCGCCGGGTCCATGGTCTTGCGCACCATGTGGCGCATCTCGGGCGTCTGCGAATACTGGGGCGATTTCGACATCACCGTGATGATGTGGCCCATCGGCCCGTCCTCGCCGGCCAGCGTCAGGGCGGGCATGATCGGGTCGCCGGGGCGGCCCTGCTCGTCGCGCATCATCATCTGGCGCACCCGGCACTGCCAGCGCAGGAAGCTCTCGCGCAGCATCGCGCCGGTGCCCGAGAGGGGTGCGATCTGGCCGAGAGGAACCATCGCCCTACTCCGCCGCCTGGGCGCGGACCGCCGGGCGGCGGTAGGCCCGGTCGTGGGTCAGGCTGGGGATGCGCATCCGCGCCGCGGCGACCGCGTCGAGGTCGAGCACCGCCCGCACCACACCCGCCCCCTCGCCGCCATCGCCGAGCACCGCACCCCAGGGATCGACGATCAGCGAATGGCCGTAGCAGGCGCCCCCGCCCGGCACCTCGCCATGGGCGCAGGCCGAGACCACGAAGGCGCCGTTCTCGATCGCGCGGGCCCGGTTCAGCACATGCCAGTGCGCCTCGCCGGTCTTCTGGGTGAAGGCGGCAGGCACGGTCAGGATTTCCGCGCCAGCCTGCGCCAGGTCGCGGTAGAGCTGCGGAAAGCGCAGGTCGTAGCATATGCTGTGGCCGATCCGCACCCAGGGGGTGTCCTCGACCACCGCCTCGGCGCCCGGGGTGACGAAGGTCGACTCGCGATAGACCTCGGTCTCCGACAGCTGAATGTCGAACATGTGGATCTTGTCGTAGCGGCTGACGATCCGGCCCGCGCTGTCGATCATGAAGCCGCGGTTCAGGATGGTGCCGTCGGGACCGTCCACCGCGACCGAGCCGATCTGCATCCAGACCGCGTTCTCGCGCGCGAACCCGCTCAGGGCGGCCAGCACCGGGTGTTCCGCTTCCGGCGCCGAGGGCGGCCGGATCACACCGTCCCGGGTCATCAGCCCGCCGCAATACTCCGGCAGGAACAGCATCTGGACCCCGCTCGCCACCGCGCGCCCCGCCAGACCCAACGCCTCGTCGATGGCGGAGCCGAACTCCGGCATCGGGCGGGTCTGCAGGCAGGCGATGTTCAGAGGTCGGGCCATTTCACCTCATCGATAGAAAGCCCCTCCCGCTTGCGAGGGAGGGGAAGGCTCTGACAGCGGTCAGAACTTCATGTAGGCCTTGCGCAGCTGCACCAGCGGGTGCTTCGGAGACATCTGGAACTTCAACAGCAACTCGCGCGCGATCATGTCGCGGTCCTGCTGGTTGTCCGGCAGCTCGATGGTGTCCGGCACCCGGACCCAGCCGTTGATGTTGCGGTCGAACACCGCCGCGTGGCCTTCCTCGTAGCCCATATGGACGTCCTCGAGCCAGTTCAGGTCGTCCCAGCCCATGACCTCCATGTACTTGGTCAGATAGGGGGTAATCCGGCTGTAGTCCGGCACCAGGTTCACGTCGTACCGGTACCCGATATGCTGGCCGATCTCTTTCTCGCGTTTGCTCTCCAGACCATCGGTCTTCAGAAACTGATCGACGTCCTTGATCTCGGAGCCCTTGAAGCTTGTGCCTGCCATGTCTCTCTCCCGATGATGGGGTGGAACCCCGCCCTACCCGTTGCCGGTAGGGTGGGTTTTCAACCCACCTTTAAAGATGGTGGTAGTCGGCGACGCCGACCGTGTAGTTGGTCCCCGCCAGCGGCACTGCGGCCATCGCCGAGGCCTCCATCGTCAGCGCCGCGAGATCCTCGGGCTCCAGCGAATGGATGTTGGTCTTGCCGCAGGCGCGGGCGAAGAGCTGGGCCTCGATGGTCAGGGTATGCAGGAAGTTGTACACCCGCTCGGCCGCCGCATCCGGGTCCAGGCGCTTGCGCAGCTTCGGATCCTGGGTCGCCACGCCCACCGGGCAGCGGCCCGAGTGGCAGTGATAGCAATAGCCGGGCTCGACCCCCAGTTCCTCCTGGAAATTGGCCTCCGGGATGTCCTTGTTGCAGTTCAGCGCCATCATCACCGAATGGCCCAGCGCAATGGCGTCGGCGCCGAGCGCGATGGCCTTGGCCACGTCCGCGCCGTTGCGGATGCCGCCCGCATAGACCAGGCTGATCTCGCCGCGCTTGCCCAGGTCGTCGATGGCCTTGCGCGCCTGTCGGATCGCCGCCATGCCCGGGACGCCGGTATCCTCGGTCGCCAGGTGCGGACCGGCGCCGGTGCCGCCCTCCATGCCGTCGATATAGATCGAGTCCGGGTCGCACTTCACCGCCATCCGCACGTCGTCATAGACGCGGGCGGCGCCGAGTTTCAGCTGGATCGGGATCTGCCAGTCGGTGGCCTCGCGGATCTCCAGGATCTTCAACGCCAGGTCGTCCGGCCCCAGCCAGTCCGGGTGCCGGGCGGGCGAGCGCTGGTCGATACCGGCGGGCAGCGACCGCATCTCGGCCACCTGGTCGGTGACCTTCTGGCCCATCAGATGGCCGCCCAGGCCCACCTTGCAGCCCTGGCCGATGAAGAATTCGCAGCCATCCGCCAGCATCAGGTGGTTCGGGTTGAAGCCATAGCGCGACTGGATGCACTGGTAGAACCACTTGGTCGAGTAGCGCCGCTCGTCGGGGATCATGCCGCCCTCGCCCGAGCAGGTCGCGGTGCCCGCCATGGTGGCGCCGCGCGCCAGCGCGGTCTTGGCCTCGAAGCTCAGCGCGCCGAAGCTCATGCCGGTCACGTAGACCGGAATGTCCAGCACGATCGGCTTCTTCGCACGCGGCCCGATGATCGTCTGGGTATCGCATTTCTCGCGGTAACCCTCGATGACGAAGCGGGTCAGCGTGCCCGGCAGGAACGTCAGATCGTCCCAGTGCGGGATCTTCTTGAACAGCGAGAAGCCGCGCATCCGGTAGCGG
>DATHZU010000020.1:0-2291 GCA_035458445.1 Thermohalobaculum sp.
GCGCGCTGGGGCTGGACGAACTGGCGAGCGACCCGGCCTATGCCACGGCCCCTGCCCGGGTGCAGAACGCCGCCGAGCTGCGGGCGATCATCGAGGACGTGCTGGGCACCGACACCCGCGACAACTGGATCGCCCGGCTGCGCGAGAACGAGGTCCTGGGCAACCGGGTCAACGATCTGGGCGACTGGATGGCCGAACCCCATGTGACCCAGACGGGCGGCGTTTCCATGGCCGACCAGCCGGGGCTGGGCATGATCCCCCGCCCCGCAGCACAGGGGTTGCCGGGGCATGTGCCCGCGGCCGCGCCGGTGGCCGGGCAGGATACGGATGCCGTGTTGAGGGATTTGGGGATTGATCCGAAGCGGATCGAAGCGCTGCGCAAAGCCGGGGCATTCGGGTAGCGCCAAGTGTAGGGTATGTACCGTCCCGGGCTCGACCCATTGGTGTCCGGTTTACCCAATTCCGAACTCCATTTCTGTCTGTCTTGGGTCTGTCGGTGGGGTTGGTGGTGGTTTGTCGAGGGCTGTGATCGGTCGTCTTTGCCAGAGGTTCATTGCGATCAGTTTGGTGAAGGCGCTGGTCCGGTGGATGACGGTCTGGATGGTGTGTGCGCGTCTGATCAGGATGTGGGCGATCAGGGCGATGTAGATCTGGGTCTCAACGGCGTTCTGCGATTTTCCCAGGAAGCGTTTGATGTTCAGGTTCTGCTTGATCCACTTGAAGAACGTCTCGATCTGCCAGCGGTCCTTGTAGAGGGCGGCGATTTCGCTGGCGGGCCGGTCCAGGTCGTTGGTGGCGATGCGGATCGTCGTGCCGGTCGAGATGGCGACGGTGATCTCGCGCAGCCGGTGCGTCATGACGCGGCCGTTCTGGCCGGCCAGACGGCCCGTGCGCTCGGCGATGATGCCCTCGGGCGGGGTTCTCTCGTTGACGTCGCAGAGCCTGGTGGGGCGCTTGAGGCGGGTGACGAAGACAGCCCCGGCGTCGTGCAGCCTGGCCCACCAGTCGAAGGAATAGTACCCAAGATCAAAGACATAGATCGCATCTGGCAGGATTTTCAGGTCCTTTGCGGGGGTGATGTCATTGACCAGCGACGAGGTCACGCTGGCCTCGACAGGTGCGGCCATGTCCGGGTCGTAGACCGTGTGCAGTTTGATCGCGGGCGTGCCGCAGGCTCCCCCCTTCCAGTCCTTCATCGGTCCGGGCAGGCGGATGCGGGTCGCGTCCAGAATGCGCATCGGCTTGCGCATGTGCCGGCGCGTGCGCCGGTCGGCAGCGCGCGTCATGTGCACCAGAAGGTCACGGTAGAGCGCCGCGGGCCGTCTTGCGTTGGCATCGGCCAGCGTCGAGCGCGCCGGGACCCGTCCGCCCAGATGGTAGAGCCGGGACCGCTGGCTCGCCATGCCCGCCTCGATGGCGCGCAGGCTGTCAGCCCCCGACACCTGCCCGAACAGAACCGCCAGAAACTGGCTCTTGCTGTCCAGCCGCCGCACCCGGCGGTCCGAACCGTGCAGCCCGACAAGACGCTCGAACTCGCCCCACGGAACGTGATTGATCAGATCATGAAAGACCGTATTCTTGTGACGCATGGTGAGGGCTCCACTTCGTGTCTCAAACGCCGCGAAACGTCTGAAACCGAGTAGAATCAACACCATGCACCAAAGCAAGAGAATTAAACCGGACACCAATGGCTCAGGCCCGGGACGAGACATTCCCCACAAGGCACAAATCAGGACACGCACCATGACTGAAATCTCCGACCGCCTCGCCCGCTGCTATACCGGCGTCGTCCATGACGTGATGCGCAAGATGGGGCATCGCGATTTCACCCTGCCGCCGCGCCTGCGCCCGCTGATGCCGGAAAAGGCCATGGCCGGCCCCGCCTTCACGATCCTCGGCAAGGTCGATCAGCGCGCCGACGCGCACGAGACGTTGCTGGCGTGGACGGGCCTTCTCTCGAAATGCCCGTCGGGCCATGTCTGGGTTAACCAGCCCAACGACAACACCATCGCCCATATGGGAGAGCTCAGCGCCGAGACGCTGCAGGACAAGGGCGTCCGCGGCGCCGTGGTCGATGGCATGATCCGCGATTCCAACTTCCTGATCGATATCGGCTTCCAGACCTGGCACAACGGTTTCACCCCCCGCGACATCGTCGGCTGGTGGCTGCCCGCCGCGGTGGGCGAGGAGATCCGCATCGGCGAGGTCGACATCGCCCCCGGCGACTACATGGTCGGCGACCGCGACGGCCTGATCCGCATCCCCCGCGCCATCGCGCCCGAGGTGGTGGA
>DATHZU010000021.1:0-2755 GCA_035458445.1 Thermohalobaculum sp.
ACAACCTGCCGGGCATGGCCGAGAACTACATGTATGTGAAGGGCGGCGAGAACACCTTCATGCCCGACACCGACGATCCGCAGATGCCGGGCAAGGAAGGCCTGAAGGCGATCGGCGGCGTGGTCACCCACCTGCAGGCGCTGACCGCGATCGGCTGCTCGACGGTCAACTCGTACCGCCGGCTGTGGGATACGGGTTTCTGGGCGCCGGTCTTCGCCGATTGGGGCTTCCAGAACCGCACCACCGGTCTGCGCGTCTCGGCGCCGGGCCGCTTCGAGTACCGCTCGGTCGACTCGATGGTGAATCCCTACATCATGGGATCGACCCTGCTGGCGGCCATGGATGACGGGCTCGACAACAACCTCGATCCCGGCCAGCCAGAGGAGCGCAACATCTACGAGGCCATGGCCGAGGGCAAGCAGGTCAAGAAGCTGCCCATGTCGCTGGGCGAGGCACTGGACCATCTGTCCAGGAGCGAGGTCGTCAAGCGCGGCATGCCCGGCGAGATGTACCGGCTGTACCACGAGTACAAGTACGACGAATGGGCGCGCTTCATGTCCACGGTCACCGACTGGGACAAGGAAAGATACATGGAGTGCCTGCCCTGAGGCGCACCAGGTAACACGGCCCGGCATGGCTGCCGGGCCGGCACCAAACAGGCATCTAGCAGAAGGATTGCACCGACATGTGCGGGATTGCTGGACTCATCCATCGTGGCAAGAGCTCGAATGTGGGCTCCGAGATGACCGCGATGCTCCAGGCGCTGAAGCACCGGGGGCCGGATTCGACGGGCTTCGCCGTCTATGGCGTGCCGGTCGAGGGCGATTACGTGATGCGCATCAAGGTGGCCGAGCAGGAGGACGTGGCCAAGGGCCACGGCATCCAGCACCGGATCGCCGAGCGCATCGCCGAGGTCGAGAAGCGGCTGGCCGAGTACGGCGCCGAGGTAAAGGCCAAGGAAAGCGCCACGCCCTATGCGCTGCGCTACGTGCTGAGCCACGGCGGCGACACCACCAAGATGGCCGCCTATATCGAGGAGATCGACGATGTCGAGATCCTGTCGATGGGCAACGGGCTGGAGCTGATCAAGGACCTGGGCGATGCCGCCGTGGTCGCGGGCCAGTACAAGCTGAAGGGTTTCAACGGCACCCATGGCATCGGCCACACCCGGATGGCGACGGAATCGGATGTCGACATCCGCTCGGCCCATCCCTACTGGGCCTTCCCCTACAACGACGTCTCCGTCGTCCATAACGGCCAGCTGACCAACTACTGGTGGATGCGCCGCGAGATGGAGCGCCGGGGCCACCGCTTCATGTCGAACTGCGACTCGGAGCTGCTGGCGGTCTACATCGCGCATCACCTCTCGAAGGGCGAGAGCCTGGAGGACACGCTGCGCCGCTCGATCGAGGAGATCGACGGGGTCTTCACCTATCTGGTGGCGACCAAGGACCAGCTCGGCATGGCCAAGGACACCATGGCCGCCAAGCCGCTGGTTTTGTACGAATCCGACGACCTGATCGCGATGGCGTCCGAGGAAGTCGCGATCCGCGCGATCCTGCCCCAGGAAATCGACACTTACGACCCTTATGACGAGGAGGTCCGGGTATGGAACGCGTGATGCCCGATCTGGAATACGGCAAGAAGCAGGAGGCTCGCGCCCGCGAGATGGGCATGATGTCCGAACAGCTGAAGGGCCGTTCGATGCAGACCTTCTTCGATCCGGTCGAGGACGAGAACTTCACCTATGCCTTCGCGCAGGACGTGGATTTCAACAAGCGCACCGAGATCGATGCGGACGGCAAGACCACGACCGAGGTGAACCGGGGCATCCGGGCGCTGATGGCCGAGGGCTACGGCACCATCGTGATCAAGAACCCGCGCGGCATGCACTCGCTGGGGGTCGGCATCCTGAACCGGCTGAACCTGATCATCGACGGCTCGACGGGCTATTTCTCGACCGGACTGATCGACGGGCCGAACGTGCGGATCAACGGCCGCGTCGGCTGGTCGTGCGGCGAGAACATGATGGCCGGGACCGTGCTGGTCGAGAAGAACGCCGGCTCGACTTTCGGGGCGGCGATCCGCGGCGGCGATCTGGTGTGCCGGGGCAGCGTCGGCAGCCGGACCGGGATCGATCAGAAGGGCGGCACCATCATCGTCGGCGGCGACACCGGCGCCCTGACCGGGTTCATGATGCAGCGCGGGCGGATGATCATCTGCGGCAATGCCGGCAAGAACCTGGGCGACTCGATGTATGACGGCATGATCTTCATCGGCGGCAAGATCCGCTCGCTGGGTGTCGATGCGATCGAGGCTCCGCTGACCGACCTGGACCGGGCCTGGCTGACGCGCAAGCTGAAGCAATACGGCCTGCTGCCCGACAAGGGCGTCGATCACTTCACCAAGATCGTGGCCGGCAAGCAGCTGTGGAACTACGACAACCTGGAACCGTCCGAAAAGAAACTGATCCTCTGAGGGAGGCACTGACAATGGCTGATGGTGGCGCCCCCAAGGGCAAGCAACCGCTGAAGCGCGACGTGAACAGGATCGGGAACAGCTTCATCTTCCCGCCGCACGTCATCGACGACATCCACATCAAGTCCGAGCTGGGCCGCTACCGGATGCGCGGCTTCTCGCTGTTCAAGAAGATCCCGCACTGGGACGATCTGACGTTCCTGCCGGGCACGCTGACCCGCTTCGTCATCGAGGGTTACCGCGAGAAATGCGATACCCAGACGATCATCGGGCCGCG